>CACYHM010000156.1 GCA_902774195.1 uncultured Eubacteriales bacterium | reverse complement strand
ATACACGCGGTCGAGGGCCCGGCGAGGCACGAGCAGTACATGGCCGATATCACATACGGCACAAACAACGAGTTCGGTTTCGACTACCTGAGAGACAACATGGTCACGTACAAGGAGCAGCTCACGCAGAGAGAACTCAACTACGCGATCGTCGACGAGGTCGACTCGATCCTCATCGATGAGGCGAGGACGCCGCTCATCATATCGGGCAGGGGCATAGACTCCAGCTCGATGTACAAGAGCGCCAACACCTTCGTAAAGACGCTGACCGAAGAAAGAGACTACAAGGTAGAAGAGAAGGACAATCAGGTCGCGCTGACGGACGAGGGCGTGAAGCTCTGCGAGGACTACTTCAAGATCGACAACTTCTCCGATCCTGACAACATGGAGCTCAACCACTACGTTCAGCAGGCCCTGCGTGCGAACTACCTCATGAAGAGGGACGTCGACTACATCGTCAAGGACGGAGAGATACTGATCGTCGATGAGTTCACCGGACGTCTGATGTACGGCAGAAGATTCAGCAACGGGCTCCACCAGGCCATCGAGGCAAAGGAAGGCGTCAAGGTCAGATCCGAGTCCAAGACTCTCGCTACCATAACTCTGCAGAACTACTTCAGGATGTACAACAAGCTGGCCGGAATGACCGGTACGGCCAAGACCGAAGAAGACGAGTTCAGAGACATATACAACATGGACGTAGTCGTCATACCGACCAACAGGCCTGTCGTCAGACAGGACCTCGACGACTCGGTATACGGCCACCAGCCTGCCAAGTACAAGGCCATAGTCAACAGGGTCGCAGAGGCCCACGAGACAGGTCAGCCTGTGCTGGTCGGCACCATATCCATCGAGATATCCGAACTCATCTCGGGCATGCTCAAAAAGCGCGGCATAAAGCATAACGTGCTGAACGCCAAGCACCACGAGCAGGAGGCCGGGATAGTAGCCGAGGCGGGACGTCTCGGAGCCGTGACCATCGCGACCAACATGGCTGGCCGCGGTACGGACATCATACTGGGCGGCAACCCTGAATTCGAGGCAAGAAAGCAGATGGCGAAAGAGGAATTCACTCCTGAGCAGATCTCGTTCGCGACAGGCTTCGAAAAATCAGACGATCCTGAGATGAATGCGGCGAGGGAGAGATTCCGCGAGCTGCACGAACAGATAAAGGAAGAAAGAGCTTCCGAGCAGGCGAAGGTCGTCGAGCTCGGCGGACTCTGCATCATAGGTACCGAAAGACACGAGTCCAGACGTATCGACAACCAGCTCAGAGGACGTTCCGGACGTCAGGGCGACCCGGGCGAGACACAGTTCTATATCTCGCTCGAAGACGACCTGATGAGGCTCTTCGGCGGAGACAGGATGAAGGGCATGCTCGAGAGGATAGGCGTCGACGAGGATTCGCCGCTCGAGGCCGGGATGCTTTCGAGATCCATCGAGAGCGCGCAGAAGAAGGTCGAGGGCAAGAACTTCGGCATCCGTAAATACGTCCTCCAGTACGACAACGTAATGAACAAGCAGCGCGAGATCATATACGATCAGAGGCGCATGGTGCTCGACGGAGAGGACGTGTCCGGATACATCAGGGACATGACCTACGAGATCATCGACGGCATAGTCGATCCTGTCGTGCTCGAGTCCAAATTCCCTGAAGAATGGGAACTTTCGAGGATCACCGATGCCCTCGAACAGATCACGCCGAACTTCAAGGGGCGCTTCACCCCGGACGAGGACTACGTGAACGGCCTTGACGAGCAGAAGCTCAGAGACGACCTCAAGGAGATCTTCGATCAGCTCTACGAAGAGAAGGAAGCCGAGATAGGCAGCGAGCAGATGAGGGAAGTCGAGCGCATGATTATGCTCCGCGTGGTCGACAACCGCTGGATGGATCACATCGATGCGATGGATCAGCTGAAGGACGGTATCGGACTCCGCGGACTCGGACAGCAGGACCCGGCTGTGGCTTACGCCCAGGAAGGCTTCGCGATGTTCGAGGAGATGGTCGCAGACATCCGCGAGGAGACCGTCAGATACTGCTACAACGTGACAGTCACGACGAATACCGAAAGACGCAACGTCGTCAGCGGAAGGACATCGGCGTCCAAGGACGAGTACAGGGACGACACGGCGGCGCAGCAGGGCGGAGGCAGAGGCGCGATGCCTTCAGCCGCTCCTAAGGCGGACAAGACAGGGAAGCAGGAGACCGTAAGGCGCGACATGCCTAAGGTGGGCAGGAACGATCCGTGTCCGTGCGGCTCCGGCAAGAAATACAAGAACTGCTGCGGACGCAACGCGTGATGTCATCCTCAGGACAATTATCGGGGCTTTGCCCCGTTTTTGTTGCAGCAGTTTTATGATAAAATACCTGTCAGAACTTATATCCGTCCGAAGAAAGGAAAAGACATGTTAGTAGTAATATGCGTAGCCATAGCGTTGGTAGTAGGCTTCATCGCCCTTTCGGCAAATTCCCTGACGAAAGCCAAGAACCGCATCGAACTTGCGGAGGTCGAGCTCAGGAAGTACGAGGAGGCAGGTGATCCGAAAGACATAGACAACGCAAAGAAATATCATGCGGCAGTCATCAGAGACTATAACAACCTGGTAGAGAGCTTCCCGACCAGTTTAGTGGCCGAACTCTTCAACTTCCCGAAGATGCATACTGAAGACTTCGACGAAGGACTTTAGAACGCAATCCCTTTTTTGGAGGATCATCATGATCGTAAACAATAAGAAAAACAGATTTGCCGTGAAGGCGGCGGCGCTGGCCGGCATACTGGCGGTCGTGCTCATGATGATGCCGTTCGCAGCCGAGCCTGTCTCGGCCGACGACAACACGATGAACACGCTGAACTACGATGTAGAGGTCGAAGTAGCGGAGGATAACTCGTATGTCTTCCACGAGTTCATCAACATGTACTATGTGACGCCTCATCACGGCATATACAGATACCTGCCGAAAGAAGGACAGAAGATCACAAAGATAAAGATCCCGGACTATGACTACGAGATCTATTCGCAGAACGGTTTCGAGGTCATAAGGATCGGAAGCGCGAATTATGTCCTGACCGGCGAGCAGCCTTACGACATCTACTACAATATAGCGATGTTCGAGGATGAGAACGATGAAAAGGACATGCTGCTTGTGAACCTTATCCCGGCCGACTGGGAGACCGGCATCGAAAGCAGCGAGTGCGTCATACATCTCCCGAAAGAAGCAGACCTCAGCAAGGCCAATGTATACTCCGGCCCTTACGGCGCGGAAGGCAACGAGGATGAGGTCGTGATGGAGACGGGCGATGACGGCACGACCATCACGGTAAAGGCAGAGAACCTGCCTGCTCATCACGGCGTCACGGTCGAGCTACCGCTTCCTCAGGGCTACTGGGTAGGCGCGCCTGAGTTCGGCAAGGTCGGACCGGTCGCCATACTGCTCTTCGTCCTCGGCCCTATCGGAGCCGCGATCCTGTGGTTCCTCTTCGGCAGAGACAAGCACATGGTAAAGACGCTCGAGTTCTATCCTCCGGACGATCTGACTCCGGGAGAGATCGGCTATCTCGTCGACGGAAAGGTCGACAAGCAGGATGTCATCTCGACTATCGTATTCCTCGCAGACAGGGGATACCTCCAGATAGAGGAGATCGACCGCAAGCGCTTCAAATTCATCGCTGTAGAGACCCCGGGAGACGAGGTGCCTCCGTACAGCAGTCGAGAGAGCAGCTCAACAGGATGTTCATGGGATCGAGATCCATCGTGAGACCGGATTCGGTCATGGCAAGATGGGGCTGCGCCATCGCTGCCCTCATGCCGTCTGTAGCTTTCGTGTCATGGGCTTCGCTGAACGGTGAGGACCTGGGCATGGAGTCCATCGTCTGGCCGGCTCTGCACCTCGGCGTGGCGTTATGGCTGATGTGGTCCGTATACGACAACATCCGCTCCACGTCGAAGGTCAAGACTGTGCTCAAGTGCATCGGCGCGATATGGTTCTACTCCATCGGCGTCGGCATATTGCCGGTCGGGAGCGACGCGCTTTCGCTTCTCTCGCCGCCTAAAGCGCTTGCCATGGTGCTCTATCTGACCCTGGGAACGCTTGTCAGCATGTTCTTCTCGGTCATCGCCATAGCGAAGACTGACAAGTACACAGACCTGCTCGGCAGGATACTCGGATTCAGGGACTTCATAAGGACGGCCGAACTCGACAAGCTGAACGAGCTGGTCGAACAGGATCCGGAATACTTCTACCACATCATGCCTTACGCTTATGTGTTCGGCCTGAGCAACAAGTGGATCAAAAACTTTGAGAATATACCGATCGTCACACCTAACTGGTACCGCGGAGTCAGGACTATGGACTCCTTCGACTACTACATGATGGGACGCATGATGGGCGACTGCAGCGCAAGCGTCGGAAACCACATCGTAATGCCATCAGCTCCTTCCGGCGGCAGCGGCGGAGGATGGTCCGGCGGTGGAGGCGGCAGCTGGACCGGAGGCGGCGGCTTCAGCGGAGGCGGCTTCTCAGGCGGCGGAATCGGCGGCGGCGGAGGCGGCGGTTGGTAGAGGTATTGTCCTGACGATTGCCGAGCCATCGGGCGAAGGCAGAGTCATGGAAATACCTTTACGCAGTACGCCTGCGACTGGCAAGCCGGAGGCGCAGACAGAGCAGCTGCGTACGAGCCGTTAGAAATAATGTCCCGCCGACTGGCAAGCGATAGCGCAGACAGAGGCGAAGGAAGGTCATAAACGCAGTGCACCCGCGACTGACGAGTCTATGACGAAGTCAGAGCGGCAGTGCACGAGCCGTTAGAGGTATTGTCCTGACGATTGCCGAGCGTCAGCGAAGGCAGAGTCATGGAAAGGAAACTCTATTGAGAAACAAAATCCTTATTTTCGGTGACAGCATCACATACGGACAGAAAGATCTCGAGCTTGGGGGGTGGACAAACCGCCTCAAGCTCGTGCTCGCGAATGACAGCTCAGGCCTGAGCTGCCATGTCTTTAATATGGGAGTCCCGGGACAGACCACCGGCGAAGTGCTCGAGAGGCTCGAAAGAGAATGCAAAGGCCGCGTGCCGAAAGGCACCAATATCATCATCATACTGGCGGCCGGCATAAACGACACGCAGGTCATCGGAGGCAAGGTGCGGGTGGATGAGGATACGCTACGCAGCAACGTAGGGGCCCTCATCGATACCGCGAGACAGATCGCCGGCAGCGTGATGTACATCGGACTCACTCCGGTCGACGAATCCCGCACCAATCCGGTGAAGTGGGACAAAAAGAAGAACTGGAAGAACGAGGTCGTCGAAAACTACGACACGATCATCCGCCGTGTCTGTGAAGAGAAGGGCGTAAGATACCTGTATATGTTCGACAGGATCGATCCTCTCACCAATCAGGACGGACTCCACCCGTCAGCTGAAGGCCACCGCATCATGACGGGGATCATCGCAGGCGCGGTGTACGAATGCCTGAAAAGATAGCGGACGATGAAAATGAAAAAGAAGTATATAATCTGGGACTTTGACGGTACCATAGCGTGTACCAACGACATAATCATAGAATCATGGCAGGCGACCTTCAGGCACTACCTCGGCCATGAGCTTCCGGTCAGGGAGATAGAGGCTACGTTCGGCGAGACTCGCATGCACACGATCGCAGAGAAGCTTCCGGGAG
>CACYHM010000155.1 GCA_902774195.1 uncultured Eubacteriales bacterium | reverse complement strand
CATGCTGCGCGAATCGCGCTACAGCCGCTATATCATAGAGAACATAGACAGGGCGATAGAAGAGAAGTGGATTGTGCCGTACTTTCAGGCGGTAGTAAGGGCGACCAACGGCAAGGTGTGCGATGAGGAAGCTATCGCACGGTGGATAGACCCTGAAAAAGGCATGCTTTCACCGGCTTTTTTCGTGCCTGTGCTCGAAGATGCAGGACTCATATACAAACTCGACCTTTACATGGTCGAGCAGGCTCTCGAAAAGATAAGGATCATGAAAGAGATGGGGTATGAGACCAACCCTATCTCCGTAAACCTCTCAAGGAGGGATTTCGATACCTGCGATATCATTGAAGAGATAACAAAGCGCGTGGACGCTGCCGGAATGGATCACTCCTGTATCAATATCGAGATAACGGAAAGCACTGTCGCACGCGACTTCGAATATATCAAGGCTCAGGTGGAACGCTTCAGAGAACTGGGCTTCTCGGTGTGGATGGACGATTTCGGCTCGGGATATTCTTCTCTTGACCTGCTCCAGAGCATCAGATTCGATCTTATCAAATTCGACATGCACTTCATGCAGCAGTTCGACAAGGGCGAAGAGACCAGGATAATACTTACGGAGCTTATAAAGATGGCGAATGCCCTCGGTGTGGATACCATATGCGAGGGAGTGGAAAGGGAAGAACAGGTACACTTCCTCAGGGAGATAGGCTGCTCGAAGATACAGGGCTTCTACTATGAGCGTCCTCTGTCGCTGGAAGACCTCCTGAAAAAGTTCGAAAAAGGAGCGCAGATCGGCTTTGAAAATCCTGAAGAGAAGGAGTATTACTCTAAACTAGGACGCATAAACATGTACGATCTGTCGATGATCGCCAGCAGAGACAGCAGCAATCTGAAGCATTACTTCAATACCCTGCCTATGGCCATCATAGAGATAAGGGGAGAAGAAGCACGCTTTGCGAGGACCAATCAGTCATACCGCGAGTTCATTGAAGGCGCGTTCGGTTATACCATACCGCGCAGCATCACCGAATTCAGTACCGAACCGCAGGGGATCGGAAAGAGCTTTCTCGGCAGGGTGAAGGAATGCAGCAAAATGCACAACAGCGTCGTAGTGGATGAGAAAATCCCTGACGGCTCCACTGTCCATACATTCCTGAGGACCATAGCCACGAATTCCGGAGACGGAACGACAGCTGTTGCGGCAGCGGTCCTGGCGGTGACAGATGCCTCGGAAGAGATCACCTATGCCAATATAGCAAGGGCCCTTGCTTCCGACTATTTCAATCTGTTCTACGTGGATATGAAGACAGATGAATTCATCGAGTATTCTTCGGATGCGGGCAGAGAAAACATAGCGCTCGAAAGGCACGATACAGACTTCTTCGCAAAAGTGAGCAGAGATGCACTCAGATTCCTTCATGAAGATGACAGAGAGCGCTTTATCGATGCCTTCGACAAGGAGAAGATCCTGAAGACCCTCGACGATCAGAAGTCCTTCAGCCTCGACTACCGTCTGCTGAAGGATGGGAGACCTATATACGCCAGAATGAAGATAACCCGCATGAGCGATGACGACAGACATATCATCATCGGCGTGAGCAATGTAAATCTTCAGATGAACCAGCGCAAGGCCATCGAAAAGCTGATGCAGGAGCAGCAGATGTACAACAGGATCCGTGCGCTTACAGATGATTTCGAAGTGATGTACATAGTCGATCCTGAGACAGGCAACTATATAGAATCGAGCGCTTCGAGCGAATTCGAGCAGCTCGGCGTCTCCAAGAGAGGAGACGACTTCTTCAAAGATTCCGAGATAAACGGCCGCAGGCTCGTCCATCCGGATGATGCCGGCCGCTTCGTGACATCTCTCAGGAAAGAGAACCTGATCGGAAAGATCCGCAAAGACGGCGAGCTGGTGCTGGAATACCGCCTGATGATGGATGAGGTGCCGCAGCTCAAGAGGCTGAAGGCCCGTATGTTCGAGGAATTCGGGTCCGAGAAGATCATCATTGGCGTCACGGCGATATAAAAACTGTTCTGCAGACTGTTTACAAACAGTTGTTCGAATGATATACTTTGCGCAGTAAAACACATTTTCGTAAGCCGGCAGATCATCAGATCATGCGCCGGCGGGGATGCATCACACATGAAAAAAGACTTTCCAAAGATCGGTCCGACGGTGACGATGTTCGTTCCGTACGACTGTAATAATGCCTGCCCTTTCTGTGTAAACAAAAAGGAATACAGGGACACATCGGGATTTGATCTCGACAGATGCTACAGATCTCTCGATCTGATGAACAGGATATTCCCTCATAATGATATCGTGCTTACGGGAGGAGAGCCTCTGGCTCAGCTGGATGCTCTTCAGGACATACTCGATCATATCGAAGAGGGACATCACATCTATATCAACACTACGCTTCCTGTGGGAGAGGGGCAGACGATAGAGGATGTCGCGGCGGTGCTCAACAAATATGCCGACAGGATCAGCTGCATAAATGTTTCGAGACACCTCAAGCACTATGTCAAGGAGTGCCCGGACGAGATCTTCGATCTGCTGAAGTTCCGGACCAGGATCAACTGCGTGGTCTTCGAGGACGCGAAAGACGCCGCTACAAAAGAAAAGCTGCTGAAATTCCTCGACAGGTTCAAGGGCCACGAGATACAGCTCAGGGCCAATTATTCGTTCCTGACTCTCGAGAACGTCTTCGATACAGAGAACGACAACCTGTTCAAGCTGATCTCCGAGATATGCGAATACAAGTATCCTCTCGAGAAGGAGCGTTTCAGGACGGGATTCGTTTTCGAAAGGGACGGCAGCAAGATCACATATCACAAGACACTTCCTTTCGCAAAGGTGGACGGCATAGTCGGAGATATCATAATCAGGCAGACCGGACGCATATACGACGACTGGAACGAATACGGACACGAACTGAACATCAACGATCTTACAGATCACAAGTACAAGTAAAAGGGAGTACAGCATGAAAAAAAGCGAACAGCGCCAGAACGATATCCTGGATTTCATGAAAAAGACCATAGCCAGCAAGGGCTATTCACCGACTGTAAGAGAGATCTGCGCAGCGCTCGATATCAAGTCGACATCGACTGTACACAGCGACATCAAAGTGCTTGAAGAAAAAGGTCTTGTCAGAAAGGATCCGTCCAAGCCGCGCACGGTGCTGCCGGTCGAGAACGAGTACGTAAAGGCGGCACAGACATCTTTCGATACCGTAGCTCTTCCTGTTGTGGGCAGGGTCGCAGCAGGCGAGCCTATACTCGCAGAGCAGAACATAGTAGACGAGATGCCTGTCCCTTCGAGATTCATCGGAAGCGGCACTAACTTCATCCTCACTGTCAGCGGAGACAGCATGGTCAATGTCGGCATCAATGACGGCGACTATCTGATCGTCCAGCAGTCTCAGGAGGCATCGAACGGAGAGATCGTCGTCGCTCTGGTGAATGACGGCATGGAATCCGGGGCAACGGTCAAGAGGTTCTACAGGGAAGACGGCCACATCAGGCTCCAGCCTGAGAACGACTACATGGATCCTATCATCGCAGAGGATGTGACGATCGTCGGCAAGGTAAGGGGTGTCTTCAGATACCTGAATTAATATGCTGAAAACAGCCTCAAAAGGGCTGTTTCATCCCATCGCGCGACCAATTTTTGCGCGGTGTTACGGACGGGCATTTGAGTTCTCCTCATCAGCCCGTCTTTATATTGCGCGTGATTTAATGTATACTTAACGGGCAGTCACAAAAGAATGAGAGGAAACTCTTCTGAAGAAAAGCAGATTTTTCAACACCATAGAGCTGGCCGCAGTGCTTTTCGCACTGTGGTTTGTTATGTCTCAGAAAACAGAGCCTAAATTCCTCATCATC
>CACYHM010000154.1 GCA_902774195.1 uncultured Eubacteriales bacterium | reverse complement strand
GACATGATGCATCTTACGCTTGCCTTCGGAGGGAGGCTTGTGCTCGCGCCCGGACTCAGATATATTGAAGATATAGCGGATGCCATCGAAAAGAACGGGGTGAATGTCCTTTTCGCTACCGCCGCGTACATGGATGCGTTCATGAAACTGAAAAAAAGGCCGGATCTTTCGGCCATGAGATTCGTATTTGTGGGCGGAAGCTACGTATCCTCGTACATGAAGGGGAAGTATGACGCGTTCCTTGAAAGCTGCGGTTCGGGAGCAAGGGCCACCCTGGGCTACGGCCTCTCGGAAACGGCGGGAGCCTGCATGCTGTCCGATCCGGACCGCGAGGACGACTCTATGGGAAGACCTCTGCAGGGGGTGAGTGTAAAGCTTTATGATGAGGATGAAGGGGAGTTCCATGACCTTTCAGAGGGAGCCCGGAGGGGAGTGCTCTTTATCTCATCGCCGTCTGTCAGCAGCGGGCGCATAGGAAGGAAGCGTTTCTTCAGCCTGGAGGAAACAGGCGGCGGCAGGTATCTCAACACCTATGACCTTGTGGACGCGGGCGATGACGGGTACCTTAGGTATGCCGGCCGCATGAACAAGTATTTCGTGAACAACGAAGGCATACGGTTTGACGCGGGCCTTATTGAGACTGCGCTGTCTGCTCAGCCGGGCATAGAAAGCTGCTGTATCACACCGGGGTATGATAAATCGATGCACGATACAATACCTGTGCTGGATCTGTCTGTCACGGACAAAGGCTCCGACGCTGTGAGCATCGTCGAAGAAGCCCTTATAAAAGTCTTCATCGATGACGGAGCGATAAAGGACACGAACCTGCCGGGACAGTGCCTTATCGCTGACAGCCTTCCGGTGAACGAATCCGGCAAGGCGGATGCCCGGAAAATAAGGAGCAGAAAGTTAAAGGGCAGACTGTACAGGATAAGACCCGAACGCGGGAACGGGATCCTGACAGACATAGAACTGGTGCCTTTCAGGGATGCCCCCGGACTCAGATCGGGACTGCCTGACGAACTCGAAAACTGATATAATAGAGCAGTAATGGACAAAGCGCTTATTGCAAACATAATCGTAATAATTCTTGAACTGGCCGGGTTCAACATAAGCCGCAGCCGCGGTCTAATGATGCTGGCATTTTATACGCAGCTTTCCAACCTGGTGACGCTTGTATCATCCGTGTGTTATATAATAAACGGCGGAGCCGCATTCACTGCCGCGATGAGATATCTCAGCACAGTCATGCTGATCATGACGGTGCTGGTCACGCTCTTCGTTCTTATCCCGTCAGGAGCGGGATTCAGGCGCATGATGTTGTCCGGAAACGGTCTCTTTCATCATACGCTCTGCCCGGCGGTGTCGGTCACATCATACATTCTGTGGGAAACGCATTCATCCATGTGGGTCGTTCCTGTCATCGTTACCCTGGTTTACGGCATAGCCATGCTTTATCTGAACCATAAAGAGGTTGTCGACGGACCGTATCCTTTCCTGAGGGTGCACGACCAGAGCGTAAAGGCTACTGTTATCTGGATGGTTGTTCTGATCCTGCTGATAGCTGCGATCTCGCTTGCTGTGGCATTTATTGCGAAATGACAGAAAACTGAAAAGATGGAAAAAACCAGAGTAAAATTTGAAAAAAGCATAGCCCGTATGACGCTCAGGTATCTGATCGCGGCGGCGGTCATCATGGCCGCGATGATCATGATATTTTACAGCGCCGCCTATTCCAGGACGGTCAGGACCGAAAGTTCCGTCATGCTCGATTCATTCGAAGATACTTTCCAGTTCATGATGGACAAGGAAGAAGAGACGGCGGCGGATATAGAGAAGGATATCGATGTATCGGAAAAACTCATAGAATCCGCCCGCAGAGTGAGCGGCGCTGAGTTCAGCATTGGCACAGCAGCCGAGATACAGGACGATGTAGACAAAAAACAGCTGATAGAAGAAGGCGTAGACTATCAGAGCGCGCTGGATGACCTTGCTTCGGCGTACGGCTGCGATTTTCTCAGCCTTGAAGCCGACGGCAGCGGGGACTACATCATAACTGCGGCGACAAACGGGTATACCGCTTATGACCGGCTCTCCGAACTCGGTCTCGTGCCTCTGGCAGACAGTACGGTAAGCTGGAGAAGGGGCATAGAAAGAGTAAGCGGAAAGAACAGCATAGTCATCTGTACAAAAGACTTCGATACCAAACTCGAACCGGATGATGCGGCTATGATGATAGTACCGCTTCAGGCCTTTATCGACCGTTCTTCATCTCTGACAGTGGCTCTTCTGTTCGCTGCCATTGCGATGTGTGTCACGATAGCTGTATGGATCATATCTGTTTACAGGCGGATCAACGACGGGAGCTTCACTGATGAGCAGGGGGACAGCTACAGCAAAAAGAGGGTAAAGAGCAAGATCCTGCTCGCAACTGTGATCCTCACGCTCATCGCGTGCCTGACTGCTGCTTTTTCCATGTCGATCGACAGCGTATTTCTGCGGACTTCACGTGGTACAGAGACTCTTGAGGCGCTTTTCGACCGTCTGGACGGAGATGCTGACAGGACTAAGGTGCAGTGGAAAAGCAGTCAGAAACGTTACATAGATAATGCCAGGACCCTGGCTGCGCTGATAGACAGCAACCGCAGCCTTCAGAACGAGGCCTGGCTGGATGAGGCAGCAGACATCATAGGAGCTGACTATATCATGATCTTTGATTCCGAAGGCAAAGAGATCATCTCCGACTCGGAATACAAAGGCATATCTCTCAAAGGCAGAAGCGAGCCTGAAATGGCTGATTTCAGCAGGCTTCTGAACGGAGTTGAGAGCATATCGCATGCAGGCGTACAGGATGAGATAACAGGGCAGAAGCGCGATTATCACGGTATATGCCTGAAATACCTTGCAGACGAGGATTCATACGGTGCCATGCTCATCGCAGTAGACCCGCAGAAATACTCGCTGACAAAATTCACCGATGTCAATAATGTCATGGATTCCATGACGCCGCCGAATTGCTTCATAATGGATGTGGATCCTGAAACAGGTGTCATCGCTCATTCGAGCAACAGGGATCTCATAGGAACGCATCTCAGCGGTAAAGACACCTACGATCTGTTTCTCGGATACCTGAAGTTCAAGAAACAGCCATACTATGCGGTATCGGCTTCTCACGGGGAGAAACTGTATTACTACTGCGTCGATAAAAAATACATGTTCAAGGACGTAGGGCCTTTTACTCTGTGCTTTACACTTCTTTTCCTGGCGATATTTGTCTTTATGTGCCGTATGCTCCTTGCAAAGTATCCGACCGGGCAGAAGAAGACCGCGATTTTTTCCGAAAGAGTGGCTGATTCGACAAGCGTATTTATACAGAAGGCTGCCGAAGTGAATGAAAGGCTTCTCAGCATCACTGAGATGCCGAAACAAAACAAGCACATAGCGAAGGTAAAGGACTGGGATTCAACGCCGGAGCGTGAGGCGATGTCGATACTCGAGCTGATGATATTTCTTTTTACCATCATCGTCGGGGTCGTCATGCTGATGCGAAGGAACTCCGCTGCCGGAGGCACAGTGCTTGATTACATACTGACAGGAAACTGGACACACGGACCGAACTTGTTTTCCTTTACGGCGGTGTACTTTCTTGCCTGCGCACTTTTCCTTGTGCTGGCGGTGCTCAAGGTGCTGGCTGCTGTATTCAATGCAGTGCTGAGCAAAAGGGTGCTGACGATAGCGTCACTGCTCCTGAACATAATCTTCTATGCAGCATTGCTGGCATTCATTTTCCTTTCACTGAGCTTCCTCGGCGTCAACACAAAGGCGCTGATCGCATCTGCGGGATTTGTCGGACTGGCTGTCAGCCTTAGTCTTCAGGATATACTCTCCGATGT
>CACYHM010000153.1 GCA_902774195.1 uncultured Eubacteriales bacterium | reverse complement strand
TTCTTCCCGGACTTCTTCGCCTCCGGAGTCAGACCGTCTACGTGATAAAGGCCCACGGCTCCGTTCGATGCTGTGGCAGCTCCGAAGTCCTTGAGGTATGTGCACGCCTCGTCATCGAGCTCGTTCCCGAGCCACTTGTCGAGTCCTGTGATGTACGGAACGTCCTCCATGACCTTCATGCCTATGGCCGATCCGAGCAGCTGCGCTTCAGGTTTCTTCGAAGTCTTCACTTCGATTATCCAGTCGGCTTTGCGGCCCTCGTCTGTAAGGAGCCCGAACTTAGGCACATATCCGATGACCGAGCCCATCAGGTCGATGATTCCGGAGTTGCGGTTGCACCTGGCGCCGAGCACGGAATTCGCGTATACGACGGCCGACGATTCAGACCAGCTCAGCACTTCGCCGAAGCCGGGCTTGTTGCCCACCTCATCCATGTAGCAGGTGCATGTGAAGGCGTTGTCCGAAAGAAGGCCGAGATCGGCGAGCTGCTTTTCGTAGTCCTTCTGTCTGCTGTACATGAAGAGCTTGAACACCACGTCCTGTGCGATGTTGGTCGGCACGTTCGGGTCGAGCGGCTTTGGATCCACCGTGAATTTCTGTCCGGAGAAGGCCCCCGCCTCAAGCAGTTTGTCCATGAGCTCGTAGACAGGTCCGAGCGCCTTGAGGCCGAAGGATGTCACGAGGTGGTTGTACTTGCTGCTGATAGGCACCATCTCGGTCGCTCCGAAGAGCTCGCCGTACCTGACCAGCGATTCCATGACCTTCGCGAGCGTCTCGCCTTTGGAACCTTCAAGTATCGCTTTCTGTTCGTCTGTAAGTTTTACCTTGTATTCCAATACTCTCATCTCCTTTCCCTTTGACTTATTGCTACATCTTCACGAAATGCAGTTCGTTGCCGTGATCCTTTATGAGCTTCGCTACGTCGCGGCAGCTGACATAGACCGTTGCCGTATTGTCGCACGGATGTATGCCCATGAGCTTGTTCTCGTAGTCCTTGTCTATAAAGACCACGACGTCTTTTTCTTCGTTGTTGAGTATGCCGAAAGGCGTGACCGCGCCCCTCGTAAGTCCCATCTTTGCCATGAGGTCGTCTTCGGAAGCGAAGGTCAGAGGACGCGTGTCGTGCTCTTTTCTGAACTCCTTGAGGTTGATCTTCTTGTCCTCAAGGCAGGTGATCAGATAGTATCTGCGTTTCTTGTCGTCCCTGATGAAGAGATTCTTCGCTATCTGCTCCGGATGAGGCAGTCCGCACTCGAGCATCTCGTCTATCGTATATACAGGCTTGTGTTCCGCTATCTCGTACCTGATCTTTTTGTCATCGAGAAGTTTTATGATGTCTTCCTTTGTGAGCGCCATTTCCCGCCTCCTCTAAACTGAGAATCTGTATGTAGTGCGCGATCTGAATTCCTCTCCGGCGGCGATGACGCCTCCCGGGAAGTTCTCTCTGTTTACTGCGTCAGGCCAGAACTGCGTCTCGAAGCACGCCGCGCACCTCGGTCCGTACATGGCGCCGTCCTTGCCGGTCTCGCCGTTCATGAAGTTCGCGGTATAGAACTGAAGGCCCGGCATATCTGTCAGCACCTCCATGCGTATTCCCGATTCACGCGAATACATCGAAGCCGCCTCTTTGTACACGCCCTTTTCTCGGGCGATGACGTAGTTGTGGTCGTAGCCTCTGCCGTTTTTGAGCGCAGTGAATTCGACTCCGATATCCTGTCCTATAGTCTTCGGGATCCTGAAGTCCATCGGAGTGCCGGCAACGCTCTCCACGCTGCCCACCGGCAGAAGGCCGGAGTCCGACGGAGTGTATTCACCGGCCTGGATATGTACGCTGTGCCCCGTGACACTGCCGCTGTCATGCCCGCTCAGGTTGAAATAGCTGTGGTTTGTCAGGCTGAGCGGAGTATCCGCGTCCGACACGGCCAGGTAATCGATGTGCAGCTCGCACTCGTCAGTTAGAGTGTACGTCACCTCGATATGCAGATCGCCCGGGAAGCCCTGATCCATATCCGGGCTGTCAAGGCAGAAGACCACCTTTTTGTTGGCGATGTTGCTGCGCGCGACCTGGGATATCCCGTCGCTTATGCTCTCCGGCGCCGATGACGCCAGGATGTCTCCTGATCTGACCTCGCTGAAAGGTATCTGTACGCTCCAGAGCCTCTTGCTGTACGGGTCCCTGCCGCCGTGCAGGGCATTCGGCCCGTTGTTCGCCGTGAGCTCGTATTCTCTGCCGTTCAGGCTGAACTTCGCACCGCCTATCCTGTTGGCTACGCGTCCGACCGTTGCTCCTATCGAGCCGTGTCCCTCTTCATAGCCTCCGGCATCGTCATGACCGAGCACCACGTCCCGCAGTTTTCCGCTCCGGTCAGGCACAGCGAGGCTCACAAGAGCCGCGCCGTAATCCGTCAGGGCGGCCGCCATACCGCGGTTGTTTCTGAGTATATACAGCCCGGCCGTCCTGCCGTCGCTGAGTTTTCCGAAAGATAGCATCTCCATAAGCTGTCCCTGTCCTTTTTTATCTCCTTGTGAGCGTTCCGAAAAGGTTCCTTCCGATGGTCGATCCTATGTTGCCGCCTATCGTGCGTCCCTTCTTTCCGAGCACGGCCTCTCCTATGGTCTTCCCGATCTCCCTGCCTATCGTGCCGCCGGTGGATCTGATGACCTGGCGCGTCCCGGACTTGCCCAGCAGATTGTCGGCCACATCGCCTATGGCCGAGCCGCCTTCCTCTTCAGGCTGAACGTCATTCTTCGCTTTTGTCTTCGACTTCTTCTTTGCCGGCGCAGTCTGAACAGGCTCTTCATCGTTTCCGACCTCGAAGTCTATGCTTATCTCAGGCTGCTCCTGCGGCTGGGCCGCCGGGATGCCCGATGTGTTTCCGTAGACCTGTCCGTCAGGCGCTGTAACGGATCCCGTTGCAGCTGCCTGCGCTCCCTTTCCGGTGATCAGCTCATACGCAGAGACATTGTCTATCATCTCGCGGTATTTCGCATCCATCGGCGAATTGGCTACCGCCGCCTGTCTCTCTTCATCTGTGATCGCTCCCATGCGGCTCTGCGGAGGCAGGACGAAGGCATGCTCCGCCATGGTCGGCGCTCCCTTCTCGTCGAGCACTGACACGACCGCCTCGCCCGTTCCGAGGTTCTGCATGAGTTCTTTCGTATCGAATTCAGGGTTTACCCTGAACGCATCGGCCGCTGCGTTGAGCGCCTTCTGCTCTGCCGGCGTATACGCGTGCAGGCCGTGCTCTATCTTGTTGCCGAGCTGCGACATCACCGACCCCGGGATGTCCCCAGGGCTCTGCGTGACGAAGAATATCGACACGCCCTTCGAGCGAATCAGCTTCACCACCTGCTCTATCTTTTCGAGCAGGCTCTTCGACGCGTTCTTGAACAGCAGATGGGCCTCGTCGAAGAAGAATACGATCTTAGGCTTCTCAGGATCTCCCACCTCAGGCAGCACCTCGAAGAGCTCCGAGAGCAGGTAGAGCATGAAGGCCGAATACAGCCTCGGTCTGTTGATGAGCGTCTCTGCGTCGAGAATGTTTATGATCCCGCGTCCGTCCGGAGCGGTCAGGAAGAAGTCCCTTATGTCTATGGCCGGTTCGCCGAAGAACTTATCCGCGCCCTCGGCCTCCATAGCGACTATGGCCCTGATGATGGTCGCCGCGGACTGCTGAGGGATGTTGCCGTAGTCCATCTTGTACTCGTCTGAATGGTCGGCTGCATACTGTATCATGGCCTTCATGTCCTTGGTGTCGATCAGCATGAGGCCCAGATCGTCCGCGATCTTGAAGATGACCTGCATCAGCTCGGTCTGGGTGTCGTTAAGGTCGAGCACCTGGCTGAACAGCTGCGGCCCCATCTCGGACACGGTCGTCCGAAGCGGCGTTCCCTTCTGAGCGTA
>CACYHM010000152.1 GCA_902774195.1 uncultured Eubacteriales bacterium | reverse complement strand
GGGACAGACCGGAGAGAGCGTCGAACTCGCCCAGTATGCCTATGACAGGCCTGCCGTTTCCGGATACATACTTCCCGCTGAAGGCGGTCTCTATGCCGGCGAGTCCCGTCTCAACTTCAAAGCCGTGCTCTTTCAGTTTCCCGATATATAGCGCAGCCGACTTCGTCTCTTTGAGAGACAGCTCGGCATACTCCCATATCTTATGCGAGATCCCGATGATCTCATCCGCGGCGCTGCCGTCTATATAGCTTATAATGTCTTTCTTGTCCATCTTTAAAGCACCTTGCTCAGGAAGTCCTGAAGACGCGGATCCTGCGGGTCGTCGAACACCTTTTCAGGCGCGCCTTCTTCCTTGATATATCCTTCATCCATGAAGAGCACACGGTTCGAGACCTCTTTCGCGAAACCCATCTCGTGAGTGACGACCACCATCGTCATGCCCGCGGAGGCAAGCTCCTTCATCAGGTCAAGGACCTCTCCTATCATTTCAGGGTCGAGGGCGGATGTCGGCTCATCGAAGAGCATGACATCGGGATTCATCGCAAGAGACCTCACGATGGCGATACGCTGCTTCTGTCCGCCGGACAGCTTTGACGGGAACACCTTAGCTTTGTCTTCAAGGCCTATCCTCTTCAGAAGAGTCATCGCCTGCTCCTCGATCTTCTCCTTTTCGGCATTGAGATCCTTCACCTTGTTGTATTTGGCAGTCTCTACCGGCGCCAGCATGATATTGTCGAGCACGTTCAGGTTGTTGAAGAGATTGAACTGCTGGAACACCATGCTCATCTTACGGCGTCCGAGATTCGTATCGATGTGATTGTCCCTGTAGATCTTATCCATCAGCGACTTGTACTCGGAACCTTCGGCTGAATGCTTCTCGATCAGCAGGTCCTCCGCCTTGATCTTCATTACGGCTTCCATGTCCTCCATGCCGCCCGAGACGAGGCCCTTGTATGTCTTCGAAGCTCTTATGACATCATAGTGCAGATACGGATCCACGGGCGTCATGAGTTTGCCCTCTATCCAGACCTCCCCGAAAGTAGGCTCCTCGAGAAGGTTCATGCATCTGAGAAGCGTCGACTTGCCGGAGCCCGAGGAGAAGGTTCATGCATCTGAGAAGCGTCGACTTGCCGGAGCCCGAGGCTCCGATGATCGAGATCACCTCGCCCTTGTCCACCGTGGTCGATACTCCTTTAAGGACCTTCAGGCTGCCGAAGTTCTTGTATATGTTCTTTACATCGAGCATGTTCTGATCATGCATTATCTTTTTTTCCATAATATGCTTCAGGCCGTGCCTATGCGCCCGCCTTCATCCTCCTTTCTGCCACTCCGATCAGTTTGGAGAGAGTGAATGTCATCACGAAATATATGATGACGATGTCGATCAGAGTCGGCACGGTGTTGAACGTAACGCCCTTGATGATCGCATATGTCGTCATGAGCTCGCCGACGAAGAAGTTCGATGCCAGCGAGGTCTCCTTGATTATCGTGATGAACTCGTTGCCCAGAGCCGGCAGGATGTTCCTGACCGCCTGCGGCATGACTACCTTCATCATAGTCGTCTTCGATGTGAGCCCCAGAGCCCTCGCAGCCTCTGTCTGGCCCTTGTCCACCGCGTTGATCCCCGAGCGGATGATCTCTGAGACATATGCCGCCGAATTGAGAGTAAGACCGATCGCTACACAGGCAATAGGCGTAGGATTCAGATTGGTCAGCATCATAGGGACGATGAAGTAGGCTATGTACAGCTGCAGCAGAGCAGGTGTCCCGCGCATTATCTCTACGAATGCCGTGATGACATACTGCAGCGCCTTGAAGCGGCTCATCTTTCCGACCGCCAGCAGCGAGCCGAGTATGGTCCCGAAGAATACCGCTATCGCCGACAGAAGCAGCGTGTAGCCCACACCCGTTACGAGCAGGCCTTCTCCGATATAGTATTTTACGAAGATATCCCACATGTCATGGAGTATCGATCCTAAAGTCATAAGTAATCCTCCGTTTTCCGAAAGAGAGGGGCTTTCCTCAGGAAAGCCCCTGTATCTGTTTCCCTTATTTCAGATAAGTTTCCGGGCCGGGCCTATTCAGCCTCGATCTTGTTGCCCTTATCGTCATATCCGAGCTCGTCGATCGTCTTGATGTTTCCGAGCATCTGCGAAGCCTCGTACCAGGCATCGGCAACGCCTTCCTCTTTCTGCTGAGCGATGACCGCGTTGACCTTCTCGCCGAGTTCCTTGTTGTCCTTGTTGATGAGGACTACGTTGTTTTTGTACTTCTCATCGATCTCGAACTTGAATTCTGTATCTACAAGCTTGCCGTCGTTGGCAGAGATGAATGATTCCCCGTTGCCCTGAGCTACAGCGAGAGCATCGATCTTGCCTGTCAGAAGAGCTGTGCAGAGGTCGTTGAGGTCTGTCATCAGCACGCACTCAGCGCCCGGCAGCTGTTCCTTGACGAGAAGTTCCTGAAGCGATCCGCCCTGGGCTCCTACCTTGAGTCCGTCATAGTTTGCAGCCTCCTTCAGCTTTCCCTCGTTCTCCTTGGTAGTGATTATGATCTGTTCAGTCTCGTTCTCGCCTGCCTCATACCAGTCTGTGATGAAGTAGTTCTCGGCACGCTCTGCCGTCCAGCTGAATCCGGAGATACCCATGTCCGCATTGCCTGTCTGTACCGCTGTCATGACCGCATCGAACGACATCGGCTTGATGACCAGCTTCTTGTCGAGGTGGTTGGCGATGTACTTGGCGAGCAGGACGTCATATCCTACGTACTGATCATCGCCGTTCCTTGAAAGATCGACAAATTCCATCGGCGCAAAGTCCGGCGACATCGCCACTACGATCTCTTCGTCAGAAGATGAAGCCTGGCTGTTGAGTTCTTCGAGGATCTTGTCGTAAGCCGCCGCGTTGGCCGCATCGGATTTTACGGCGTCGTCTCCGCCGCCTGCCTCTTCACCGCCGCCGCTTTTGCCGCATGCGCCGAGCGCGAAAGTGAAGATCATCGCGAGTGAGAGTAAAATTGCGATAGTTTTCTTTTTCATTGTTCTTTCTCCTGTTCTTTGTTTATTCCCTGATCATGCCCGCCTGATCGCAGGCATCACTTGCTTGACATGCATGACTATAACATTTTTTGTATATTTATGCAAGTATTTAAGGGAATATTTTCATATTTTTTGTATTTTTATACAAACACCATATCATATGCGCACTATAAAACGGGGCATACGGCACCGCGTACGCCCCGTTCGGCTTTTCACTTCTCAGACAAGCACCTTGGAAAGGAAGTCCTGTGTCCTCGGTTCTTTCGGATGATTGAGCACCTCGTCCGGAGTGCCCTGCTCGACGATCACGCCTCCGTCCATGAAGATGACCTTATCAGCCACCTCTTTGGCGAATCCCATCTCGTGCGTCACCACTACCATGGTCATGCCGTCTCTTGCGAGGTCCTTCATAACATCGAGCACCTCTCCTACCATCTCAGGGTCGAGAGCTGATGTAGGCTCGTCGAAGAGTATGACCTCCGGATCCATCGCGAGAGCTCTTGCGATGGCTACCCTCTGCTGCTGTCCGCCGGAGAGGTTCCTCGGGTATTCATCCGCTTTCTCGGCCAGGCCTACCCTCTCGAGCAGCTTCATGCCTTTTTCCTTTGCGGAGTTCTCATCCTCTTTCTTTACATTGACCGGTCCTATGGTCAGATTCTCTATCACCGACTTGTGAGGAAAGAGATTGAAGGACTGGAATACCATGCCCATCTTGGTCCTCATCTGGTCGAGGTTCTTGTCGGTTATCAGCTCGCCGTCGATGTATATCTCGCCGCCGGTAGGCTCCTCGAGCCTGTTTATGCACCTGAGCATAGTGGATTTTCCCGAGCCGGAAGGTCCGACTATGCACAGCACTTCGCCTTCGTCCACGTTCTGGTCGATGCCCCTGAGCACCTCGAGCTGTCCGAAGCTCTTGTGAAGGCCCTTTACCTCTATCATGCTCATCTAGCAGACTCCCTTCTGGCCATCTTGCGCTCATAGCCGTTTATGATCTTTGACAGCGGGATAGTGAGCAGCATATACGCAAGCGCTACTCCTATATATGCCGGGAAGGTCTCGAAGGACGAGGCATTCCAGAGCTGTCCTCTGCGCAGTATCTCGATGACGCCTACATATCCGAGCACGGAAGTCTCCTTGATGAGAGTTACGAACTCGTTGGCGAATGCAGGCAGTATCACGCGGATGGCCTGCGGTATGATGATCAGCTTCATCGCCATGCCGTGGCTCATGCCCAGCGACCTCGCGGCCTCCATCTGGCCCTTGTCCACAGCCTGTATGCCCGACCTTATTATCTCTGACATGTAAGCGGCCGAGTTGCACCCGCAGACGATGATGGCCGGGATGACCAGATTGGCCCATTTGAATCCCGTTCCCCACGACTGGAGCAGCCACGGCACACCGTAGGCCATGATGAGAGCCTGCACGAGCATAGGCGTGCCTCTTACAACGTCGACGTATATTTTTGCCACCACCTGCAGGATCTTGCTTCTGGTCTGTGAGCACAGAGCAAGGAGCAGTCCGAAGGCTGCTCCTATCACTATTGCTATCAGACTCACCCACACTGTGGTAGGTATGCCCTGGCAGGCGATGAGAAATCCTTTGATATAAACACTCATTGCTTATTTGTTTCCCTTCGCTTCTTAAATCGCTTTTATGATCTGACGGATCAGCTGAACCACTTGTCTACGAGCTCATCGTATTTGCCGCTTTCCCTGAGGTTTGCGAGGCCTGTATTCAGCTTGTCGAGCAGCTCTGTGTTGCCCTTCTTTACAGCGAATGCGAATTCTTCGTGATCACCGAACTTGTCTCCCGCGAACTTGGCGATATCGCTGTGAGCCTTGAGGTAAGCTTCTCCTACCGGCTTGTCGACGATGACACCCTGAACGTCTCCGTTCTGGAGCTGCATGTAGCAGTCAGTCCACTGGTTGAGAACGATGCCCTCTGCGATCTTTCCGTCCTTGGCCAT
>CACYHM010000151.1:3566-7545 GCA_902774195.1 uncultured Eubacteriales bacterium | reverse complement strand
TTTTAATGATCCAGGAGGAGAGAAATGATCAAGGTTGGTATCAATGGTTGGGGACGTATCGCTACATGTGTCATGAGAGCCATCAGACAGTTCGAAGACATGGAGGTCGTCGGGATCAACTGGCGTAACGCTGATACGGATTACGTAGCGTATATGCTGAAATATGATTCCGCTTTCGGCAGATTCCCTGAAGAGGTAAAGGCCTATGACAAGGGCATAATCGTCGGAGGTAAAAAGATCCCTGTATACTTTGAACCGGATCCGGAAAACATCCCGTGGGGAGAATGCGGAGCCGAGTATGTCATAGACTGTACAGGCACTCTTACGACTACCGAGAAATCCGCACCTCACCTCAAGGCAGGTGCAAAGAAGGTCATCATCTCCGCTCCTGCAAAGGACAAGACAACTCCTACCTTCGTATACGGCGTAAACCACGACTGGTACAAGAGAAACATGGACGTCGTTTCGACAGCTTCCTGCACCACCAACTGCCTCGCTCCGATCTGCAAGGTCATCAACGACAAGTGGGGCATATATGAGGGCCTCCTGACTACGATACACGCGACTACGGGCAAACAGAAGACCAATGACGGACGTACGAAGTACAACTGGAGGATGGGACGCTCGGTATTCAACAACATCATCCCGACCACGACAGGCGCGGCCAAGGCCGTAGCTCTGGTCATCCCTGAACTCGAAGGCGCTATCACGGGCATGGCGTTCCGTATCCCTGCTGTAGACGTATCCGCGGTCGACCTCGATGTCGTTCTCAGAAGCTCCGCATCATACGATGCCATCAACAAAGCTATGAAGGAGGCCTCCGAGACATATCTCAAGGATGTTCTCCTCTATACGGAAGAAGAAGTCACGTCGATCGACTTCATCGGCTGCCCGTCGCCGTCTGTATACGACGCAAAGATGGGCATCGAGGTCAACGACAAGTTCTTCAAGGTCGTCGGATACTATGACAACGAGTTCGGATATACATCCAACATGCTCAGGATGGTCAGACACATGTACAGAACTGACATCGACACATTCCCGATCGTAGAAGACGACAAGAAGAAAAAGTAAGACATATAAGGAGATCTGCAATGAAAAAGACGGTAAAAGACATCAATTGGGCCGGAAAGACGGCTGTAACCAGATGCGATTTCAACGTTCCACTCGACGGAGACAGGATAACCGACGATACGCGCATCAGGGCCGCTGTTCCGACGATAAAGTATCTTATGGATAACGGGGCGGCGACTGTCCTCATGTCCCACCTCGGAAGACCTAAGGGACAGCCTGTGCCTGAGATGAGCCTCGCTCCTGTCGCAAAAAGGCTCAGTGAGCTCCTCGAAAAGGAAGTGAAGTTCGTTCCATCCGATGCGGTCGTAGACGATAAAGTCAGAGCGGCTGCCAAAGAGCTAAAAGCCGGCGAAGTGATGCTTATAGAGAACGTAAGATACAGAGCCGAAGAAGAAAAGAACGATCCGGGCTTTGCAAAGGATCTCGCCGGACTCGGCGATGTGTTCGTTCAGGACGCTTTCGGAACTGCACACAGGGCCCACGCCTCGACGACGGGTATCGCCGACTACATACCTGCCGTATCCGGATTCCTTATCGAAAAGGAACTCAAATTCCTGGGCGAGGCCGTGAACGATCCTAAGAGACCTTTCGCTGCCATAATGGGAGGCGCCAAGGTAAAGGACAAGATCCCTGTCATCACAAACCTGCTCGACAAGGTAGACATCCTCCTTATCGGAGGAGGGATGGCCTATACTTTCTTCAAGGCTCAGGGATATTCGATCGGAAAATCTCTTCTGGACGAGGAAGGCCTGGAGCTTGCCGGCGACATCCTCAAGAAAGCAGAAGAGAAGGGCGTCAAGTTCATGCTTCCTGTCGATGTAGTGGCTGCCGACGAATTCGCTGCGGACTCTCCATGCGATGTATACGCAGTCGATGCCATCCCTGACAACAGGATGGGAATGGATATCGGACCTGAAACTGTAAAACTGTACTGCGATACGCTCAGGACAGCGAAAACTATCATATGGAACGGACCAATGGGCGTCTTCGAGATGGAAAGGTTCGCAAAGGGCACGAAGTCCATAGCGGAGTGCCTTGCTGAAACAGACGCGACCACTGTAATCGGAGGCGGCGACAGCGCGGCTGCGGTGACGCAGTTCGGTCTCGCGGACAGAATGACACATATAAGCACCGGCGGAGGAGCCAGCCTCGAATTCCTCGAGGGAAGGGAGCTTCCGGGCATAGCGATCATAGAAGATAAATAAAAGGAGACAGAATGAAAAAATTTCTTATAGCAGGCAACTGGAAAATGAACAAGCTCAGCGAGGATGCTGAGGAATTCGTGAAGGATCTCAGGGCCAAGATGCTTCCTAACGAGAAGGACGTATGCATACTCGCTCCGTTCACCCTGATAGCAGGCGTCGGAAAGGCTCTTGAAGGCTCCGGATTCGGCTTTGGCGCCCAGAACGTACATTTTGAAGAGAGCGGAGCCTATACAGGCGAGGTATCCGTACCTATGCTCAAAGAGCTGGGCATCACTCACTGCATAGTCGGACACTCTGAAAGAAGAGAGTACTTCAATGAGACGGACGATACCGTAAACCGCAAGCTCAGAGCTCTTCTCGACGCCGGGATCACACCTATACTCTGCGTGGGCGAGTCGCTCGAGGTAAGGGAAGCCGGCGGAGAGCAGACATTCGTCGCCGGTCAGCTTATCGCTGATTTCAGCGGCCTTCCTGCATCCGATGCTGCAAAGGTAGTGATCGCTTACGAGCCTATCTGGGCTATCGGGACCGGCAAGACGGCCACTCCTGATCAGGCTGAAGAGATGTGCGCATTCATCAGAGGAGTCCTCTCAGGCGTATATGACAACGCGACAGGAGACAGCCTCCTGATACTCTACGGCGGAAGCATGAAGCCGGGCAATGCAAAAGAACTGCTCGAAAAGCCTGATATCAACGGCGGACTCATAGGCGGCGCAAGCCTCAAGGCGGATGACTTCGCAGCTATCGCGATGGCGGCAGCATCGCTCTGAAGAGTTTGACATAAATCATTATAAAGTGTTATATTTAAGCGTTCGATTTGTTGCGCACACTGCGCTGCATATCGGACGCTTAATAAGTGTTATTTCAATCGATCGGAGGATAAAATGCACACTGCATTAATGATAATTCTGCTTATCTCCAGCATAGTGCTCATCATCAGCATCCTGCTCCAGGAAAGCAAGAGCGACGGACTTTCGGGTTCGATCGCCGGAGGAGCAGAGCAGCTGTTCGGCAAACGCAAGAGCAGAGGCTATGACGCTCTGCTTTCAAGAGTCACGACCGTATGCGCCGTGATCTACATAATCGTGTCGCTTGCCATAGTAGCAATTTTCAACTGATATGCTCGATAAGATACTCACTCTCGCGTGCGCATTGTTCGGACTGCTTACGGCCGTCTCGCTCGAGGCATGGCTGCGAAGCCGCATAGCGAAGAATGCGACGACTACAGATACATACAAAACAGTACGCAACAGGAATTCCGAGTACTGGTCGAATCAGTACCTTCCGCTCATCATCATGCTGGCGGTCGTTGCTGCGGCCATCGGTTTCGCTGTTTCGCCCTGGAATGCCGCGGTCTTTTTCGGAGGCGCGGTGCTTTGTTTTGTTTCCGTTATTCTCGGGTCAAGAACTGTCATATCCGGGAGCATAAGCTCTTCTTCGCTGGCAGCATCGGGAGATGTGAGAGGATCGCTCAGGACCGCATACAGATCGGCGGCCGTGATGGGGCTGTTCGTTACGTCTTTCGCTCTGATAGGGCTGGGATCACTGTTCCTGTTCCTTGATACGGAGAAGCTCATCAGTCTCATTGCGAGCTTCGGACTGGGCGCATCGATAACATCGCTTTGTCTGAACCTTTCGGGAACCGCTTTTTCGGGAGCCTATGCTCTTTCGGTAAAGAGCGATGACTATACCGACTATAC
>CACYHM010000151.1:0-3559 GCA_902774195.1 uncultured Eubacteriales bacterium | reverse complement strand
TACATACTCTCGGCGTGTGCCGCTGCACTCCTTGCCGGAGTCGGTGTCGATGCATCGGGAGTCACTTCAACGTTCACGATATCATCAGCCATCAAGTATCCGCTCATCATACTGGCGGCGGGCATTGCGGCATCCATTCCGGGGATCCTTGCCTACAGGGGCAGGATAGTGAAGAATCCTGCTTCCGGTATCACTGCCGGGAACTACGTTTCTGCAGTGATCGTGATAGCGGCTGCCCTGTATTTCAGCAAAAATATACTGCAGTCATACGTATACGGATTCTGCGTTGCGGCAGGCATAGTCGCGGCCGTTGCATGCGGCGAGATCGCAAAGCTTTTCTCATACGACGGCCTGGTATTCAGAAAAAACGTCCCTGACGCAAGGACGGTAGGCGCAAGCCAGTCGATGATATACAGCCTTTCCATAGGCATGATGTCTGTCGTAATCCCTGCAGCGGTGACTATTACGGCGATGGTCGTGTCGTACAAGTTCGCTAATTTCTACGGCGTTGCTCTGGCCTCGATCGGCATCAACTCGATGGCCGGTGTTAATTCGGCCGTAAGAGGTTTTTCTATCAATACTGCGAGCTCTTCGGAGATCACGTCTGTCATCATCGACAGCGACGAGAGCCCGAACCCGGCGGATGTTCTTCTGACTGCATCTGTAAGGACCGATGTCATCGGCAAGACATATTCAGCTGTTGCAACGATCATAACTCTTACTGCGATGTTCACGGCGCTTTCCATAGCGGCCGGAAGTCCTTCGGCTGATCTTATGAATACATCTGTGTTCCTGGGTATCGCGACCGGAGCCGTATTCGTTTTCGTCTGCGCAGGATTCATCATCAGATCGATAAGACTCACCGCTACAGTGCTGAGGGAAAGACTTGATGACCTCTACGACGACGAGAAGCATATAAATACATTAAGAGGACTTGTCCCTCTGTATGCGGCATCTCTCATCGTTCCTGCCATTGCCGGATCTCTGGGCGGGATCACAGGCATAATAGCGTTCACATGCTCTGTAACGGTCACAGGAATGTGCATGCTCTTTGCTTTCAACAATTCAGGCAAATATTTTGACAGAATGGCTACCGAGACCCTCGGAAACGTAATAAAAGTCATGGTAGTCGCAGCCATCGTTTTCGCTCCTGTCTTTATGAAGTTCGGGGGCGTGCTTTAAGCTGTAATCTGCAGAGTATATCCGGCAGCAAAAGATCGCGGTGGCTCTGCAGGAAGAGACGCCGCTTTTTCATATCAAGAGGAAATATGAGACACGGGAAATACAGGATATTCGTTATCAATCCGGGATCGACATCTACAAAGCTTGCGATGTTCAGCAATGATGAAAAGGTCTTTGAAACTTCTGTGACGCACGATGCGTCCGTGCTGAATTCGTTTGAAGATGTGAACGACCAGTTCGGCTACAGGATGAAGGTGATCGAAGACTTCATAAGAGACAACGATATAGATCTCGAAGGAGTCGACGCCTTTGTCGGAAGAGGCGGCGGATGCTTTCCGGTGCCTTCCGGAACGTACGAAGTCAATGATCTTCTGCTCAGCGACATAAGAAACAACGCAGGAAGGACCATCCATCCGTCCATACTTGGAGTGCAGCTCGCATATGTGATGCAGCAGAGGTACGGAGGCAGACTGTTCATGGTCGACCCGGTATGCGTCGATGAATATACTGATGTCGCGAGAGTGACCGGAGTAAAAGAGATAGAAAGAAGGACGGAGTCGCATGCTCTGAATCTCAGAGGGACAGCGATGAAGCACTGCAGGATCCACGGCATGGATCACAGGGATGCGCGCCTTGTTGTAGCGCATATAGACGGAGGTATCACCATTGCCGCACACGAACACGGCAGGCAGGTAGACTGCAACCAGGGCGCGGGCGGCGAGGGGCCGTTTACCGCGACAAGGACGGGTTCTCTGCCTCTGATGGAGGTGCTCGACTACTTCCATGACCACAGCGTCGAAGAGATGAGACATCTCTGTACGGGGACCGGAGGCTTCGTATCCCACTTCGGCACATCGGATGCCGATGACATATACGCCCGGGTGCAGGCCGGAGATAAAAAGGCCGCACTTGTATGGGAGGCCCTCGGATATAATATCGTGAAGTATATAGGATCGATGGCGACCGTGCTGAAGGGCAAAGTCGACGGTATACTGATCACGGGCAGATATACGAGATTCAGCTCGCTGATCGATTACATAAAGGAATATACGGAGTGGATAGCTCCTGTATACGTATACGAGAATGAAGTTGAACAGGAGGCCATGTGCGCAGGTGCTCTGAGAGTTCTCAGAGGCGAAGAGGAACCGAAGGTGTACACAGGCGCAGACATGGTCAGAAGAGGAATATAAGGAGGGTTATCAATGCTGGATAAGCTGGAGAAGATTCGCGAAGAAGGATTTCAGCGCATCGCCGGAGCAGCAGACATGGAAAGTCTGGAAGCGGTCCGCAGGGAACTGACCGGCAAGAAGAGCGCGCTGCAGGAAGTCCTCAAAAGCCTTGGCGGGATAGATCCTGAAATGAGACGTTCCGTAGGAATGAAGGCGAATGAGGTCAAGAATTCTTTTGCAGAGAAACTGCAGGAAAAGGCCGAAGAGCTGATCGCCGGTGCATCAGCGGCAGAAGGAGACATCGATCTGACGCTGCCGGGCAAAAAGGTGACGGGCGGCGCTCTGCATCCGATCACGCAGATGTGCTATGACCTGAACGACGCATTCAGGTCTCTTGGCTTCGAGATTTACAGCGAAGACGACATAAGCAGCGAGAAGTTTGCTTTTGACAATCTAAACTTTGCGGCTGACCACCCGGCCAGAGCATCCATGGATACTTACTGGCTCGAGGGAACAGAAACAAAGAGGGGCAGCGAGAGACTGTGTCTCAGGCCTCATCTGACAGGAGGATCTGTAAGGTATCTCCTCGAGCACGGAGCTCCTGCGAGATTCGTATATCCGGGAAGGGTGTACAGAAACGAGACCACGGATGCTCGTCACGAGAGAGCTTTCTTCCAGTACGAGGCGCTGATCGTCGATAAGGACATCTCTTTCAGCTCCGGGCGCGTCATGATCGAGACCATTCTCGAGAAGGTGTTCGGACGCAAGGTCAATGTCAGGATGAGAGAGGGCTTTTTCCCGTTCACCGAACCGGGCTACGAGATCGACATGGAATGCCTGCTCTGCGGAGGCAAGGGCTGCAAGGCATGTAACCATGCCGGATGGATAGAAGTAATGCCCGGCGGGGTCATCCATCCGAATGTGCTAAGGGCAGCGAATCTGGATCCTGATGTCTGGACGGGATTCTATACGAACATCGGACTGGACAGACTCGTCATGATGCGCTACGGAGTAGATGATGTACGTCTCTTCCACAGCGCTGATCTGAGATTCCTTGAGCAGTTCAGGTAAGAAAGGAGGCACACTATGAATATTTCAATGAGATTCTTACAGAGATATGTCGATCTGCCTGCTGATCTTGCTTATGATCAGATCGCTTACGACCTCACCATGCGTACGGTAGAAGTAGAGGAAGTGATCGACACATC
>CACYHM010000150.1 GCA_902774195.1 uncultured Eubacteriales bacterium | reverse complement strand
CATCCTGTGAATGCGCTGATGACATTCAGCGACGGTGAATGCACCTACGACTGCATGGCAGAATAAGCAGACCCGACATACTTCAGAACACGGAGCCCGTATGGGCCCCGTGTTTTGCTTTGAGGCGTTGTTTTATATATCGTCATTGTGTATCCTTGAACTATAAATATGAAACGCAGCAAAGCGAAGAGATGAACGAAACTATAAAGCAGAGAAGACAGAACGGAAGAGAGACGATGACTGAGAGACTGAAGGCAGCGGCCGCAAAAAAGAGGATCTTTTTCATAACAGCCTGCATTATTGTGATGTTTTTTGCTGCCGGAGTCCGGAGCTTTGCAGTAGAAGGGTGGAACGTAAAGTCGGTGGAATTCATCCCGTCCTCGTATGAGGTGCCGGTGAGCCGCATCATGGAGAGGGACAACGACGGCATATACGCGCTGAACCTCGCAAACAGAGGCAGCAACAGCAGGTTCAGCCAGTGCTTTTTCGGGAATGGCGATAAGTGCATCGTCACATATGATGATGGAAGCACAAAGATGTTCACTTTCAGCAAGGTGAGAGGCGTGAGCTACGCGGAGTTCACGGCCGGCGACGGAGAAGTCATATGCCTCGAGGCGCTGCTGTCCGATGTCGCAAAAGAACTCAAGCAGTCCTCGGAGGTATCGGTCGATGAACTCGCGGCGATAATCGGAGAGAACGGGGTAGGCATCGAATACGGAGAATACAGGGAAGAAGGCGAAGAGATAGTCGGCAATTATGTCCGCACAAGGGTCGTGCTGAATGTCGTCGATGACAGCTCGCACGACCACACGACGGCTCTGCGGGGACGCAGCGAAACTCCTGCGCAGTGCGAGGCCACCGGCATGAAACAGGACTGTTATTACTGCCAGATCTGTGGAAAATACTTCGCCGACGAAAATGCTCATACAGAACTCAACAAGGATGATCTTATACTTAAGATGCTCGGACATGACTGGGGCGAGTGGAAAGAAGTAGAGCCGGCTACCAGTGAAAAAGCGGGAAAGGCAAAACGTAACTGCAGCAGGTGCCCTGCCTGGGAGACGAAGGTGATACCGCCCGACGTTCATAGACATGATGTCGGGACCGAGGTACATGCGAAGAAGGCGGGATGTACGGAAAGCGGCATCGAAGCTCATTATGTGTGCGGTGGATGCGGAGCATGGTTCCTCAGCCCTGAAGACGCAGACGCGCCTGATGACAGGCAGGTGTACGAGAGTGCGCTGAGGATACCTGCATACGGTCATAAGGCGGGACAGCCGGACCGCGAAAACGAGAAGCCTGCAAGCTGCAGCTCAACGGGCGGATGCAGACTGGTATACAGATGCAAAAGATGCGGGAAGATCCTTGATGTAAAGTACGAGACCTACCCGATCGATCCGGATGCTCATAAGTGGGGAGAATGGACAGTGACAAAGGCGGCGGGTGAAAAGACCCCAGGAGAGGAGATGAGGACCTGCCAGCTGTGCGGGAAGACAGAGACAAGGGCCATCCCGGCAAACGGAACGGACTCAAAAGATAAGAAAAAGGCGGATGCCGCCGGAGGCAGCGGTCCGGGCAAAAGGGCCGGTGTGGATACCGGCGACAGCAGCATGATCGCGCTCTGGGGCGGACTGCTTGCAGCTGCTGCGGCAGGCCTTGCGGTCACTGTGATACTCAGACGAAAGAACAGGAAATAAGCACGGTATGAGATACAGGGAACTTCAGATAAGCGTAAAAAGAGAATATCTGGATGGAATGGAGGCTGCTCTGACCGGTGCGGGCTTTGACTCGATGCAGATCGATGATCCGCGGGACTTTCTGGAGATCGAGGAGCATCCCGAATGGTATAAGTACGACTATATCAACGAGGATCTCGCAGCCGAAAGGGACAGGGATCCGGTGATAACGCTGTGGTTTGCGGATGATGAAGAAGGCCTGACGGAATGCGAAAGAGCATCGGATACAGCGAAGCGTTTCGGCGGGGAAAACGCCGGGAGCGGCACCGTAATAAGAGTGAAGGATGCCGGCGATGACAGCGAGTGGCTCTACAAGTGGCAGGAGCATTTCAAGCCTTCGAGGGTGGGCGAACGCATAGTGGTCAAGCCTTCATGGGAGGACTATGAGCCTGAGAAGGAAGATCTCGTCATAGAGATGGATCCCGGCATGGCATTCGGAAGCGGACTGCACGAGACGACATCGATGTGCATAAAGGCGCTTGAAAAATACATGACACCGGGAGCACGGGTGCTCGATGTGGGCACCGGCACGGGAATACTGGCGATCGCGGCCGCGCTTCTCGGCGCGGGCGGCTGCCTCGGCATAGACATCGACAGCGAGGCAGTCCGTGTCGCCTCGGAGAACACGGCAAAAAACGGCTTCGGCGACGCGATCGCTATCGTGAAGGGAGACTTGACTGAAGGAGTAAACTATGACGCAGACATCATCGTCGCGAATCTCATGGCCGACCTCGTCATCAGGCTCTCGCCGGCCGCCGCGAAACACCTCGGACCCGGCGGCATATACATATCTTCAGGCATACTGGACATCAAAGAGGATGCGGCCGCTGAGGCGGTCAGGGAAGCAGGCTTCGACATCCTTGAGATAATGAGCGACGGCGAATGGCGCGCGATCGCAGCTGTCCGCAGGTAATGGCGCCTTAAGATAAAGGCGACAAAAGAACGGACAAATGGTAAAATCGTTATGTAAACATAAGCGGCGAAGAAAGGAAAACCAATGGTAAAGGAAGTCGATCTCGAAAAAATGCTCGCGGACGCGACAGAAAATTTCACGACGGGCTACATGTGCTCGGAATCGGTGCTCGAGGTGCTGAACAGACACTACGGGCTCGGTATAGGCGAAGAGGCGATCGCTCTCTCGACCGGATTCCCGTATGGATTCGGAGACGGAGGCAATGTATGCGGCGCTGTCGCGGGCGCAACGATGTGCCTCGGCAAGGTCTTCGGGCGCACGGTCAAGGGCGACCCCGCTTTCAGAAAGTGCATCGACCTCGTCAGAGAGCTCAACGAGGATGTAGCGAAGGAATACGTCAGCAGCATATGCCCTGAGCTGATCGCGGACTACGAATTCACGGATCCGGAGCGCAAGACGTACTGCACGGGCATCGTGCACTGCTGCATCAGGTCGTTCGCCAGGATCATGGAGCGCGAATGCGGTGTAAAGATAGTCTGAACTGCAGGCCGCAGAGCCGCGGTCTGTTGACACGAATGGCGTCCAGCGGTTAAAATTTCAGTGTACGGAAATAGCAATGGACTGCGCCGGGTGCGCAGAATAAAGTTCACGGAGGACGATACTTATGGATATGAGCAAAGTAATTGAAGCTGCCATCAAGGCGGGAGCTCTTGAACAGGTCAGCCAGATGACGGGCATTTCGCAGAAGGACGCAGGCAATGTCGTAAATGTCGTGCTGCCGCTTCTGCTCAAGGGAATGCAGAGCCAGGCAAAGAGCAAGGATACGCAGGAAGGCTTCATACAGGCGCTGAACGATCACGGCAAGAACGATCCTAAGGATGTAAAGAAGTTCATCAAGAACGTCGATACAGAAGACGGTGCCAAGATAGTGAATCACCTGCTGGGAACTTCGACTGAAGAAGTCGCCGCGAAGGCAAAGAAGAAGAGCGGCCTCGACACCAAGACCATCCTCAAGATCATGGCCATACTCGCTCCGCTTCTGATGTCGCAGATGGGCAAGGAAGCCAAGAAAGAGACCGAGAAGAGCGATTCAGGCGACATGTCCGGTGTAGTCGGCAAACTGCTCGACAACGTTGATGTCGGCGACGTGATCAAGATCGCGAACATCCTGCTGAAATAACAAAACAGACGGAACTGCCGCTTTAACTGCGGCAGTTTTTTGCTATGATCCGAAAGAGGCCGCCGGCCTGGAGAAATAAAAGAGTATGCGCGGACTGAGAGTAATAAGAACTGACAACACGGATCCCTACGCCAATCTGGCGGCTGAGGAACACCTT
>CACYHM010000149.1 GCA_902774195.1 uncultured Eubacteriales bacterium | reverse complement strand
TTCCCATCATATTCCAGATGAACCTCATAGCCTCGCCTCGCGTACACCCCTTCGTACTTTGGAATGTCCCGTCACTGAAACCCCTGGAAATATCGTTGTTGCCGGCCCAGCAGATGTATGTATAGTAATTCTGAGACATATCCTGTACATCCGAGAACGGACTCATAGGTATATTCTCCGGATTCACCCAGGATGCAGTCCCATCTCCGCCATCATAGTAGGAGGCTTGTTCAGAATCCTCCACTGTGGGGTCTGTGACCGTACTGTCCGTCCCGGATTCATCTTCTCCTGTCAATTCGGAAAACTCATCTGAAAGAGCAGACATGTCCTCCGCGCTTTCTTCGCTGATGCTGTCCGGTCGGTATGCGTCGTCCCCGTTATCTTCCGAATATTCGTCCGAGTAGGCCGCATCCACATCATCCGCCATTTCCTCTGTTATGTCCGGTCCGGGCAGAGTTTCTATAAGATACCCCTTATCGCGCAGCATTTCCTCTATCTCTTTCAGTACAGCCTCGGATCTGGCCTGCACTGTATGGAAATGATAGCCTTTTGTGATGTTCATCAAAGGTGAACTGGCGCTGCTGTTTATATCCTCGAGGAACCTTCCTACGTCACGCCTGCTGCTTATCTCGAGCGGACGCCTGATCGTCCCGTATATGCGGTGATCGACATAGACATCGAGGATCTTCCCGCCAAGCTCCACTATGGCGTTCAGTTCATCCTCTGTCTGCTCCTCGGTGTGGAAGACCTTGAAGACGCACCTCTTTTCATCAGAGCGCATCATGATATATCCCCGGGCCGTAGCAACAAGGTCGGGCACGCGGCTCTTCAGGATCGCGATGTCCGTTACGATCACCTGCCGGCTGACTCCGAAGCGTTTTGCCAGCGCGCTCCCCGAGACAGGCTCTTCGCTCGTCTCCAGGATCTCCTGTATCCGGTTTCTCCGCTCTTCAGTCTTCATTTTCTCCAACTTCTTTCCTCTTACTCACCTTACTCTTATCTCCGCATCTACTCCTCTACAGGATGCAGATTCTTCATCGATATGTCAAGGCATCCTGCCGAATGCGTGAGCGCTCCACTTGAGATATAGTCTACCCCAAGATCACGCAGGGCCGCAACGTTCTCTTTCGTGACGTTGCCCGAGCACTCTGTCTCAGCCTTTCCGTCTATGATGCGGAGCGCCTCAGCTATGGTATCGTGATCCATATTGTCGAGCATGATGATGTCGGCGCCTGCTTCGACCGCTTCTCTTACCATGTCCAGATCCTCGGTCTCGACCTCGATCTTCCTGACGAAGGAAGCATATTCTCTCGCCATCTCTACCGCTTTCGTGATGCCGCCGGCGGCTCCGATGTGGTTGTCCTTCAGCATGACGCCGTCCGACAGATTGTATCTGTGATTGTGTCCTCCGCCTACCGTCACGGCATACTTTTCGAAGATCCTGTTGTTCGGCGTAGTCTTCCTCGTATCGAGGAGCTTCGTCCCGCTTCCTTCCAGCAGCTTCGCCACCGTCCTCGTGTACGTCGCTATGCCGCTCATGCGCTGCAGATAGTTCAGGGCTACCCTCTCACCAGAGAGGAGCACTCTGATGTCACCTGTCATGCATGCCAGCTTCTGTCCTGCCCTGACGTCGTCTCCATCCTCAGCAAAGAATTCGATCTTAGTATCATCACCCAGCAGCATGAACACCTTCTCGAATACCGGAAGGCCGCATATAACGCCGTCCTGCTTCGCGATCAGATCGACCGTTCCTCTGACAGGTTCCGGCATCACTGAGTTCGTCGAAACGTCTTCGCTCGAGATATCCTCCTTCAGCGCCATCCGTATCAGTTCTTCCGCGTGGAGGTCCATCGTTATGCTATTTATTTTCATGTCTTTTCCTGTTCCTTTCGATCTCTGCCAGTATGTTTTCTCTGTATGAAGCGAACAGAGCCGCAGGGTCTTTGTATGCCTCAAGGTCAAGCGCATCCGCAGCCTCGCCCCTCTTCACTGACGAAAACTCTTTTCCGATGCGCACCGCTGCCCTCTGCGCGAACACAAGGCTTTCAAGAAGCGAATTGCTCGCCAGACGGTTCGCCCCGTGCACTCCGTTGCAGCTGGTCTCTCCGACAGCGTACAGCTGCCGCATATTCGTCTTGCTGTCGCTGTTGACATCGACGCCGCCCATGAAATAGTGCTGTGCGGGGACTACGGGTATCGGCTCCTTCGTCACATCATAGCCTTCTTCAAGGCATGTCTCATATATATTCTGGAAATGATGCCTGATCACATCTTCCGGAATGTTCTCCATCGACAGCCACACGTGCTTTGCTCCCGTCTTCGCCATCTCGTCGAAGATGGCTTTGCTTACTACATCCCTTGGCTGCAGCTCATCAGTGAATCTTTCTCCCTGCTCATTGAGGAGTATGCCGCCTTCGCCGCGCACCGATTCGCTGATCAGGAACGAACGCCCCTTCTTCTCTGTATAAAGCGTCGTCGGATGGATCTGTACGTAGTCCGGGTCTCTCAGCCTGATGCCGTGTCTGAGCGCTATGCCAAGAGCGTCACCTGTCAAATGCGGAAAGTTCGTCGAATGCTCGAACAGACCGCCTATGCCGCCGCATGCCCATACGACCTCCGGGGCCTCCATGATGCATATCTCTCTTCCGTCATCTGCCATCAGACCGTCAGACCTTAGTCCCAGCGGTGAGTCCGGGTCCGCCAGCGCAACTATTCCCTGGCAATATCCGTCCTCAGCGATGATATCGATCATCGTAGTGTGGTCGAATATCGTCACGTTGGGGAGCTTTTTCACCTGCTCCAGCAGGGTGCTCGTGATCTCCTTTCCGGTAACATCCTGGTGGAAGAGGATGCGCGGCGCAGAGTGGGCGCCTTCTCTTGTATATATCAGGTCTCCGTTCTCATCTCTTTCGAAATCGACACCGTAACTGACGAGGTCCTCTATCAGCTGCCCGGAAGATCTGATCATGATGTCGACAGAGCTCCTGTCGTTCTCATAGTGTCCGGCTCTCAGCGTGTCTTCGTAGTAAGCCTGATAGTCCTCTTCGTTTCTCAGGACGCATATCCCGCCCTGAGCCAGCCAGCTGTCGCATTCTTCAGGGTCGGCCTTCGTTATGATCGTGATATCGAGATCCTGCGGGAGTTTGAGGGCGCAGTAAAGTCCCGCGACTCCGCTTCCTACGATGACTACATCCGTTTTGTATCTCATCTTGCCTTCTCCTTCCGGCCGGTTATTTCGCCAGCTCGAGCATCCTGTCAAGGGATGCTTCGGCTCTCTGCCTTACGCCTTCATCCAGCTCCGCCTTCGGCGAGTTTTCACGCAGACACGCCGCGACATCTTCGAGAGTCATCCTGTGCATATCCTCGCATGCTGCCTTTTCGATGAAGTGGAACTCTTTGTCCGGGTTTTTCCTCTTCAGTTCGTGCAGCACTCCTGCCTCTGTTCCCACTATGAATTCTTTGTCCGGGCTTTCAGTCGCGTAGTCTATGATGCCGCTGGTGCTGCCGACGTAGTCGGCCATTTTGCTTACTGTAAGCGGGCACTCTGGATGGACCAGCACCTTGCAACCCGGATACTTCGCCCTGTATTCTTCGATATCCTCCGGCGTGATGCAGTCATGGACATGGCAGTAGCCGTCGCCCAGAATGAAGTTCTTCTCCGGAACCTGCTCCGCGATCCAGCTGCCCAGATTCTTGTCCGGTATGAAGTAGATATTCTTCTGCGGAAGGTTCTTCACTATCTTCAGCGCGTTCGACGAGGTGACGCAGACGTCGACCAGTTCCTTCGTCGCGGCCATCGAATTGATGTAGCAGACGACGGCGAGGTCTTCGTACTTTTCTCTCATCTCGGCGATCTTTTCTCTTTCGACCATCAGCGCCATCGGGCAGACAGCATCCGCATCGGGAATGAGGACCGTCTTGTCCGGGTTCAGTATGCATGCCGCAGAACACGATGGTCTTGTTCTGCACTTCTTTCGCCTTCTTGGCCAGGAAGAACGAGTCTCCGACATAGTCGGCGATGTCCTGCACCTCACCGTCCACATAGTAGTGAGCAAGGATCACAGCGTCCTGCTCTCTGGCCATAGTTTTGATTTCATCGATCAGTTGTTTCATTTTTCTTTCCTCGTATGATATTCTTGGCATCTGTTGATCAGGCCTGCCGCCTTTTCCGGATAAATCAAACAGGCCTTCCGTAAGCATGATAACACTTGACGGCAGACCTGACAAGACACCTGTTAAGTTTTTGCTTTACACTTGACACTTCTGATAGCGAAAAAGCCACCTCGCAGCTCGCAAGCTCGCTGGGTGGCTTGTTTTGGAGCGGGTGACGGGAATCGAACCCGCGTCGCCGGCTTGGGAAGCCGGAATTCTACCATTGAACCACACCC
>CACYHM010000148.1 GCA_902774195.1 uncultured Eubacteriales bacterium | reverse complement strand
GCACAGCATCAGAAACAGAAAGACATAGAGCTTAACGCTGCGGATCCCCTCGGCTTTGTATGTGTTGGCTGCAAATTTACCGAACACCTCGGTCATCGAGAAAAGCAGTATGCACAGATGTAACGCTATATACTGTTTGACTCTCTCCATTCTGATTAATCTCTTCTCTTAAGATCTGCTGATCGGCATATCATTTGCCTTCTAGAAAAAATAATTGTGTCCCTGGGATATTATATAGAAATATCTGAGCTGCGAGCATATGTGAAGAGCAAGCAGTATCAGCAGCCCGGCAAAGTATATCTTTCTTGCGACAGGCTTATCTGACATAAATTTCTTATCGTACCAGTTGTTTACAGCCATGGCAACGCTTGTAAGGAAGAAAAAGTAGCAGCCCGCCTGTCTGCCCCAGGTAAAATTGCCGTGAGAGGCACGCGGCCCTTCTTCTGTAAAAAGAGCCCACTGGGCGATACCCATGAGAAATACCATGAATACCGTCTTGTATCTTTTTTCCTTTATCCTTCTGAAATTGACCGCCCAAACGATAAGAGGGAAAGCCAGGCCGCATATGACAGCGGTGAAAAGCCCATTATACTCTATGACAGACTTCAGGCTCATAACTACAGTACCGGTGTGTGTAGCGTCCTGCCCCTCGAATTCCAGCTTCATGACGATCAACATGTATATGCCCGTCGGGATCAGCGAGATGCCCATGATGACGCGGTTGACGAGCCTTGTGAGGAACGAGATCCCGTCATCGACGAAAAGATCGATCAGGAACATAACTATCATCGCAAGGATCAGGTCTATGGCGAATGCCGGCTTTCCGAAAGCCGACAGAAACACTGAGACCATGGTCAGCAGCCACCATCTGATACTGACCTTTTCCCTGCTTTCTTCGTACATTTTTATGAAGCACATCATGGCAAAGATGCTGAAAAGCATCATAGACTGCTCGGTCGGTGAATGCCATGAGAATGTCTGGAACGACCATCTGTAATAGTACTCGTGAAAAACCGGGACGTATATCGGCCCCATGAAAGGCATCAGCAGTGAAGCCGCCTGCAAAAAAAGCCTGTCCTCTCCGTCGTCTTCTCTGAAGAACTTCAGATATACCAGATTGGCCAGAACTATCAGGCCTATGGTGAGCGCCAGATACGCCGCCATTGCCGGTATCCTTCCGCCGAGTCTGTATAGCAGGTCAAACATGAAACCTATGATTCTGTATCTTTCCTTATTGGCGGATGTCGGCAGCTTAATATACCACACCAGATCCGATGCGTATTTGTCTTGGTACTCGACCGCCATACGGTAAAACAGTCTGTAACATGCCGTCACAAGCGCCGCGATGCCTTATTTTGTTTTATTCATCATCTGCCTTTTCGTCATCCTGTTTTTCCGTCAATCCTCTTATCAGATTTACAAAGAAACTCCTGCTCCTGTTTTTCTTTGCCTCCTTTATCTCAGCAGAGGAAGGATTCATCGTCTCGCGTATGTTATCCGTGCATTCCTTTATTGATGAAGGATAGCATCTGTATACGTCGAACTTGCTCTCCTGCGTGAGCGATGCAACATAGTCCTGATCGTAGTACCCGTCAATCTTCTGAGTCTCAACATCCCATGACGCCAGCTCGGCTATCTGCATCCTGGCAAGTGCGGTCAACTCTTTCGTCGACAGATTGGTAGACAACTGATCGCTTGCAGCATCCATGATATCTCCGTATTGTGTCAGCAATACCCTTGATGACGTCATCTCCTTGATCATTGCCTTTACGACCCTCTGCTGGTTCTCTACTCTGATGGAATCCTTTCCTTCAAAGGCATGCCTTTCTCTTGCAAAGTAAATGGCTTCCTTTCCGTTCAGATCATTCCAGCCCTTTTTATAATGATAGCCCTCCAGGCTGCTGTCGAACTCGACCGGCGAATAGACTCTTACACCGCCCATGGCATTGATGATATCCCTGGCGCCGGTGAAGTTCATCTTTACATAATAGTTCAGATCAATGCCGAGCCACTTCTGAACGGTATTCAGTGTTTCGTCCACACCATAGACGCCCGTGTGAGTCAGCTTGTCCATTTGTTTTGCGGTATATAGTTCGATATACGAATCTCGAGGGATCGAAGTGATCAGCACCTTCTTTGTAACAGGATTGACCGTGATGATCATGTTAACATCACTTCGCTCAAGATCCGTTCCCTTTTCATAGGCCCACTGGTCTATTCCCGTAATATATATGTTGAAGGGATCCTCTGCGACATCAACTGTCTTTGCGGCCGGGCCCGAGGCTTTGATCTCTTCTGAAGCGCTGATCTTGTTCAGCATTGCATATGTATTGCCCATGAAGCTTGTAGCAAGTGCAAACACACCAAGATATATGGCAGCAACCAATATACCGCAGATGCGCCATATCCTTCTTTTGCTGCCGAATAGAAAGCCTGCCAGAACCAGCATCCCAATCATCACTGCGATCATGGTGACCGTCAGATCTGCAGGCAGGATGTTGAACATCAAAAACATGACAACAAAACAGATCGCAGCGATCAGCATCAGTATGAGCGCGAACAGATACGGTTTTTTCTTCGGAAGCAAAAACTTTCTTCCGCCTCCTGCATCGTGCTTGCCTGTTTTGTGATACGTCTTTCGCGCCTCTGCTTCTAGTTCCCTCTCTACGCGCGTTGCTCTTTTTTTGTAATTGTCTTTTGTTCCGTCCCCTTGGGTCATTTTTTATCTTTCTTTCTTTCTCGTCTTTCTGTTGAGCCGCCTTCCTCAGGGTCGGCATTTATAAATTTAGTCGGATCCTCTGCCTTACCCGTCTCGCGTTCCTGCTTTCTTCTCTCGCGCTCGTAATTCAGATAATCAACGAAGTTCTCTTTCTGAATCTCCATCGTGTCCTGGGTGATTATCGTCCTGAGGTTCTTCTTAGGCCTCTTCGGCACGATTATGATGCCCAGATACAACAGGGCTATCAGGAAGAGTGCGAAGGCGTCCTTGTACAGGCCGCGGCTTATGAGCACCGCTACGATGCCCATGATGCCGACTATGCCGTACATGATCAGCACCGAGCGCCTTTGTCCGAAGCCCGCCGCCATCAGATGATGGTGCAGGTGGCCTCTGTCTGCGGCCATGATGGATTCATGGTTCAGGATACGTCGCAGCATCGCAAACATCGTATCGAAGATAGGCACCGCGAGTGTAAGCATAGGCACGAGTGCTCCGACCACCGTCGCCTGCTTCAGAGGCGATATGACCGAGAGCACTGCTATCATGTAGCCGAGATACAATGCACCACCGTCGCCCATGAAGGTCTTTGCCGGCGAGAAATTGAACGGCAGAAAACCGATGCATCCTCCGGCCACGGCCACGAGGGCTATGCATACCGGCATCGATCCGAGCCTCGTCCCGTGTATGTATGCTATGTATGCCAGCGACAGGCACATTATGGCGACAGATCCCGCCGCAAGTCCGTCAAGTCCGTCCATGAGGTTCACAGCGTTCGTGATGCCGATTATCCACAATATGGTGATCAGGTATGCAAGACCGCCCGACAGTATAACGTTTGCATTGTCGTCCGTCACGGCCGCGCCGAAGAAATTGCTCAGGAATGTGATCCTGATTCCCAGTATGTATACTATATTGGCGATCAGAAACTGCCCTCCGAACTTGGCAAGGGGACTGATGTCCTTTATGTCGTCGACAACTCCGAGCCCATACATCAGTAGGCCTCCGAGCATCGCGACCTTGATGAGGCCATTCATACCCGCAGGTATGGTAAGAGCGGCCATCGAGCCGAGGAATATGGCCATGCCTCCGAAGCGCGGTATCGGCTTCTTGTGCATCCTGCGCCCGTCCTTAGGCCTGTCGATGACTCCTATCTTATTAGCGATCCTGATGCTGACCGGCGTCATCACAGCTGAGACGACGACGGCGATCAGAAGGGCTTCGACTATTCTGCTGAGATAATAATTGGATTCGAACATTCAGTCTTCTTGTTCGCAAAGGCCCTTAGCCTCTCACTTTCCGGCTATCATACCGTCTTCAATAAGCTTTTCTATTATTCTTTCCGAATTCCTTCCGTCGTGGAACTCGACTATCTTTCTGTATCTTTCTATGTCTTCCTCACGCTGAGGCTTTCCGTAGCTCTCCGCTACCGCCTTCTTCAGCTCTTCAGGGTTCCTGCACGCTCTGCCGAATACGTTGCTGTCATTCAGCATCAGATGTGTGCCCTCTCCGTAATGTTCCATGCATTCATCGAGATCCTGCCAGTCGAAGACGACATTGGCGCCTCTGTAGAAGGCGTCATAAGCTATCGAGGAGTAATCCGTGATCAGAAGATCGCAGTCTCTGAAGACCTTGTCGTAGCTGTCCGCCATCATGAAGCTGTCGCCGAATGCATGCTCTCCCCTGAACTTCTCTGCGATCAGCGGGTGCGGCAGTATTATCACCTTTTCCTTCAGATCGTCAGGCACTGCGTCGTACATGCGCCCGATCATCCTGAAGTATCCTGTCTGGGCCGGCTCCTTTTCGGCCAGATTGGCCTCCCAGCGCCTCCAGGTCGGCATGATGATGACCCTGTCGGCATCATCGTGCCTGTACGAATTGTCAAAGCTCGCAAGGCCGGTGACGTAGAGGTCGTCCTTCGACATTCCTGCCATGTCGATGAAGTGCTGTGCTTCAGTCTCAGAGGATACCACAGTTCTGTGCAGTTTGTATCCCTTTATTTGCCTGAACCCGACTCCCAGCTTTGAGTTGAGCGAGACCATGTACATGACCCCATGCTGAAGGAAGACATATGACAGTCCTTTGCCCGTTATTTTGTCCTGCACAGCCTTGCTGGCGATCCTCAGCTGCAGGGCGTGGTCTATGGTCTCGGACGATATGAACTTCTCGCAGGCGAAGAAGTATTCGAGATGCCTGTCGCTGTCCTTTTGTATGAGATTCCTTTTATATTTCTCATCCAGGTTTTGCACCGCCGGAATCGACGTGTCGACTATGAAATACACATTGTCATAGCCCGCATCGATAAGCTTCTCGTAGAGGACAGAAGCGCTTTCTTCATAGCGTGAGCAGTTTTTCTCATATATAAGTACGATGTCGCTGCCCTTCAGCTTTGCCGCCCTCTTCTGAGCATCCGCCAGTCTCTTCTGGCCTTCGGCGGTATCATACTGATTTGCCTCGCGGACGGCTTTGTCGAGACGCGCCTGTATCTCCGAAACAGGATTTTCTGGTGTGTCGTCCATGAAGCGATAGAGCTGACGAAGAGATAGCCCGTATTCCTGCATCACCTCGTTTCTCTTGTCGCGTAGGGCTTTGGCTTGCTTTGCCACTTCAGCATCTGCAATCAAGCAATGCACCTCGCCGCC
>CACYHM010000147.1 GCA_902774195.1 uncultured Eubacteriales bacterium | reverse complement strand
CAGGCAGTGCACTACACACTCAAGAAGGCCGAGAAGGCCCTTGAAGAATTCGAGGAGAAGCTTGGCCTGATAGCTGCATACAAGAGGAGCCAGAAGCTCGCGTCCGAAGCGCTGGGGCTCATCGACAGGAGCTTTGCCGGAGGGAGCGACGCAGACAGGCTGAAGGACCTCATACACAAGTTGTCCGAATAATGTCTGGCCAGGGGGTCTGACCCCATGGCCAAAAAGGAGAATAAATGGCATTCGAAGGATTATCCGAAAAACTACAGGGCGCGTTCAAGGACCTCAGAGGCCAGGGCGTGGTATCCGAGAAGGACTTTGAAGATGCGATGCGCGTCGTCAAGATGGCGCTTCTCGAGGCTGACGTCAACTTCAAGGTCGTCAAGGACTTCGTGGCAACCATCAAAGAAAAGGCGCTCGGAGCCGGAGTGCTCAAGAGCCTGACACCGGATCAGATGGTAGTCAAGATCGTCAAGGACGAGCTAGTCGACATGATGGGCGGTTCGGCCAGCAAGCTGACATATTCGCCGAGCGGATTTACTGTTATCATGCTCGTCGGACTCCAGGGTACAGGTAAGACCACGACCGCGGGCAAGCTCGCCGCGTGGCTCAAGCAGACCGGCAAGCAGCCTATGCTCGCAGCCTGCGACGTATACAGGCCGGCAGCCATAGACCAGCTCGAGATCGTCGGCAAGGCGGTCAACACACCGGTCTATGTCAACAGAGACACGAAGGACCCTGAGCAGATCGCAAGCGAAGCAGTCAAGGAAGCGTACAGGCGCGGATGCAACGTGCTCATCATAGATACCGCCGGACGTCTTCAGATCGATCAGGAACTCATGGATGAGCTCAAGATCCTGAAGGCATCGGTGAGACCTCACGAGATACTCCTCGTTGTCGACGCTCTCACAGGTCAGGATGCAGTCAACATAGCCGACGGCTTCAATCAGGCGCTCGGTGTTGACGGCATCATCATGACGAAGATGGACGGCGACTCAAGAGGCGGTGCGGCGCTTTCGGTAAAGGCTGTCACCGGCAAACCGATAAAGTTTATGGGTACCGGCGAGAAGTACAACGCTCTCGAGCCGTTCCACCCTGACAGGATCGCTTCGAGAATACTCGGCATGGGCGATGTGATGTCCCTGATCGAGCAGGCGGAGAACGCCTTCGATGATGAGGAGACGGCAAAGCTCGAAGAGAAGATCAGGCGCAACAAGTTCGACCTCGAGGACTTCCTCACTCAGATGAGGCAGATCAACAAGCTCGGAGGACTCGGCAGACTGATCGACATGATCCCGGGCATCTCGGCAGCCGACAAGAAGAACATCGACCTCAACCAGGGAAAGGAAGAACTCAAAAAGATGGAGGCCATCATCCTCTCGATGACGCCGCTCGAGCGTGCGAAGCCGAATGTGCTCAACGCGTCGAGGCGCAAGAGGATAGCAGCCGGAGCCGGACGCACGGTGCAGGACGTCAATCAGCTCATCAAGAAGTATGAAGAGATGAAGAAGATGACGAAGGTGCTGGCGAATCCGGATTCGAAAAAGGCAAGGTCGATGCTGCGCAACTTCGGGTTCTGACTTGCGATTTTTGCCCGCAGCTTTGTCAGTGTGCAATATAATTATAGATATCACAATATTATTACAATAAAATGGAGGAAAAACAAAATGGTAAAGATCAGACTTAAGAGAATGGGAGCTCACAAGAAGCCTTTCTACAGAGTAGTGGTAGCTGACTCGAGAACACCGAGAAACGGAAAGTTCATCGAAGAGATCGGCACATACGATCCTCTGAAGGATCCTTCGGAGATCATCATCGACAACGAAGCTGCAAAGAGATGGCTCGACAACGGAGCTCAGCCGACTGACACAGTCAGAGCGCTTCTTAAGAAGTCCGGCGCGATCGAATAGGAGGCGCCTCATGGGAAGTCTGGTAGAAGTAATCGCAAAAGCGCTTGTGACCAGGCCTGACGAAGTACAAGTCACCGAGGAAGCTGACGGCAAGAATATCGTTGTAAAGCTCAAGGTAGCAGATGAGGATATAGGAAAGATCATCGGCAAGTCGGGCAGGATCGCCAAGGCGATCAGGACTGTCGTCAAGGCGGCGGCCATCAAGCAGAATCTCAGAGTATCGGTGGAAATAGTTGAAGACTAAGACAGGTTCTGACCCGGTCGTGATCGGCAGGGTCGGAAGCCCATCAGGGCTCAGAGGCGAATTCAGAGTCACGCTTTACGCGCAGGACTCAGACAATCTGAAGGAGGGCAAAGTCCTCCTTCTTAAGCATGCAAAAGAAGAGATCAGCGCAAAGATAGAGCGCGTCAGATACCAGAAGGACAGGCCGGTGATAAAGCTCGAGGGCTTTGACGACCGCACGTCCGTCGAGCCTCTCCGCAACATGGAGATCAGTATCGATCCATCCGATCTCGAAGAACTGCCAGAAGGCGAGCACTACGTAAGAAACCTTATCGGGTGCAGGGTCATCGACATCGCGGGCGGCGGAAGTAAAGAGATCGGCACCCTTCAGGACGTCATCCAGAATACCGCGCAGAGCGTGCTCGATGTAAAGACTCCTGAAGGCAGAAGCGTTCTCATACCTGCGGTCGATGCCTTCCTCAGAAAGATCGATGAAGAAGAGGGCCTGATCGAAGTAGAACTCATCCCCGGGTTCCTGGAATAAAACAAATGGCCACGGGGTCAGACCCCCTGGCCAGAAGAATCAGATGAAAATAAACATACTGACTATCTTCCCTGAAATGTTCGCACCGCTGAAGATGAGCATGCTGGGAAGAGCGGCCGAAAACGGAATACTCGAGTTCGACATCACGGACATACGCGACTATACGACCGACAAACACAACCGCGTCGACGATACCCCTTACGGAGGAGGAGCCGGCATGGTGATGCAGGTGCAGCCGGTCATGGACGCTTATGACGCGAAAGGCTATGGCGGCAGGGTCATATACATGTCGCCGCGCGGGAGCGTCCTCTCTGAGGATCTCGCCAGGGATCTCGCCGCAGAGGATGAGATCACCATGATATGCGGGCACTACGAGGGCATAGACCAGCGCGTGCTCGACAGGCTGGACGCCGAAGAAGTCTCGATCGGAGACTACGTGCTGACAGGAGGCGAGCTTCCTGCCATGGTTCTCGTCGATACTGTCGCGAGGTTCATAGACGGAGTCCTGGCGGGCGAGGATTCGGTAAACGACGAGTCCATATACTCGGGCCTGCTGGAGTATCCGCAGTATTCCAAACCGAGGGAGTACGACGGCGATGAGGTGCCTGAGATACTGCTCTCGGGAAATCACGGAGAGATTGACCTCTGGCGCTGGGAACAGTCTTTGAAACTCACAAAAGAGAGAAGACCTGATCTCTTCGAAAAGTATCTGAAGAGCGAGCCTGATCTAAGCAAAAAAGAGAAGGCCATACTCGAAAAGTACATATGATGACGCGGCCGGGGGTCTGACCCATGGCCACGGTAACACTAAATGTGGTAACGTTATTGTCCCCGGATAAATACATATTGTATTCGGGGTTTTTATGATGTAGAATATTCTCGTAATACTAGGCAAACGGAGGAATTCCCGGAAAACCGTGAAAAAGTGGCTCATTGCGATAGTTGTATACATCGGGCTGATCGCGGTGTGCTGCATAGCGATCTATGCTGTCCCTTTTCTGGGGGACAAGCTCGAGAGGACATATATAGCAGAATATGGAAGTATAGACGTCACCGATGAGGTCTCTGCTTTTATCGTGAGAGACGAGAAGGTGTACGCCGCCGCTCAGCCAAGCCATATAAAGCGCCAGGCAGAAGAAGGCAAACTCATCATAGGCAATACGAAAGTCGTCGAACTTACTCCGGATGAGTCGGCTATAAAGGCCGAAAAGGAAGCTGCCTCGAAGGAAAAAAGCAAGAGCAAGGCAGATAAGGAAGAGACTCAGGGCAAGTATACTGAGATCATGTCCGAACTCGGAGATTCCGTCGCTGTAACTGAAAACGGCGTATCGAAGA
>CACYHM010000146.1 GCA_902774195.1 uncultured Eubacteriales bacterium | reverse complement strand
TCGGAGCGAACTTTCCGTCCTTGTCCTTTACACTTATGCACTTTCTGAACTTTATGCCGGTGACTTTGCCGTTCTTCGCGACGACTTCTGTCTGGCCCCATCCGTCGTGGATGGCGACGCCGTCCTCTTTGCAGTATGCCTGGTCCTCTTCGCCCATCGGCATCTCATCGTAGGACTCGAGGCAGTAGAGATCGACCTTCTTCGCGCCGTATCTCTTCGCCGTGCGGGCAACATCGGCTCCGATGCTCCCGCCGCCGATCACGACGACATTGCCCGAAAGCTCCACGTCATTGCCGCGGTTGATATCTTTGAGGAACTCGACTCCGGCGATAACGCCGTCAGCGTCGTCTCCCGGGATGCCGAGGCTGCCGCAGTTCTGGAGGCCTATGCCCAGGTAGAAGGCTTCGAAGCCCTCTTCACGAAGCTGAGGGATGGTCACGTCCGTGCCGACCTCGACTCCGCATCTGAACTCGACTCCAAGCTGCCTCAGCACATCGATCTCGGCGTCCACAACGTCCTTTTCGAGCCTGAATGCAGGGATGCCGTTCACGAGCATACCGCCCGGCCTTGCCTCCTTTTCGAATACGGTCACCTTGTAACCGCCGGCTGCCAGATAGTAAGCGCAGGAGATACCCGCCGGGCCGGAGCCTATGACGGCGATCTTCTTGTCGTGATCCCAGAGCTTGTTCGGGATGAACCTCTGCGAAGCTTCGATCTCCCTGTCGGCGATGAATCTCTTGATCTCGTCGATGGCGACTGCCTGGTCTATCTCGCCTCTCGTGCACTCGTTCTCACAGTTATGCGGACAGATGCGTCCGCATACAGCAGGGAGCGGGTTCTCTTTCTTGATTAGCTCGAGGGCTTCCATATACTTGCCCTGAGCAGCCAGTCTTATATATCCCTGTACCGCGATATGCGCAGGGCATGTGGTCTTGCAAGGCGATGTGCCTGTTTCGACCACGTTCTTTCTGTGATCTCTGTAATCCGGATCGTATCTTTCCGGACCCCACTCAAGGTCGTCCGGAAGCTCGGCCGGGATATGGACGATCGGAGTCTTCGAGCAGATCTTCTGTCCGAGCCTCAGAGCGTTGTTCGCGCATGTCTCGACGCACTGTCCGCAGGCAACGCATTTCTCGCTGTCGATCTCGGCAACGTAGTTGCTGCGCACCATGTTAGGCGTTCCGTAGTATGTCGCGCTGCCCAGAGCCATGCATGACTGCGGCTGGCAGTTGCAGATCGCAAACGATATGCCGCTTTCAAGAGTCGTTATCTGATGTATGCAGCCGAGCTCCTCCGTCCTCTTCAGATGCTCGTAGACCTGCTCCTTTGTGAGCCTTTCTCCGCGGCCGTGGCGAAGCATCGACTCGGCGAGAAGTCCCATGTATATGCACATGCCGTCCTCGAGATCGCCGGTGCCCTCGCCCATGATGCGGCGCACCCTGCGGCACTGGCAAGGAACTCTGCAGAAGGCTCCGCCTACTGTAGTCTCGATCAGCGTGCTGAGCCTGTCCATGGTCATGATCTTCGTGCCGGCAGGCAGCGAGCTTTCGACCGGAACGACTCTCATTATCCCGACGCCCATAGGACTCGATGCGGCTACCTTGGAATACGATTCAAAGGCATGTCTCTGGAAGAAGTACGAGATCTCAGGATGAGCTTCGTTATACTCCTTGCTTCTGGCCAGCTGGAACTCGAAGATACCAGGCGCGAAAGGCACCAGCAGATAGAGTTTGGCTCCGCCCTTACCGAGTTTTACGTCCATGAAGTAAGCCTTCTCGGCGCAGTCCTCGAGTATCCTCTTGACTCTTTCAGGCTTCATGCCCGTCTTCTTAGCAAGGCTCTTCGCGGTCGCCGGCATCACCAGCTTCATATGGCTCATAACAGTCAGTTCGTCATCTGTCAGCAGATAATCGAGCAGCTGGTATTCGGCGCATTCCGGATTGATATCGAGTTCCTTGGCGCACATCTCTGTGGCAAGTCTCATCAGTTTGTCATGTCTGGACTCCATCAGTTGTTTCTCCTTATCAAGCATCGTTTTCACACTGTTACATACTGCATAAATTCTACCATATTTATGCAGTTGAATGTGGAACAAAAAATAACTAACGGTGCCTGACCCCGTTAGTTGTGTTTAACGGGGTCAGGCACCGTTATAGGCCTCGCTGATCACTTCGCAGAGCAGCTCCGCCAGCTGCCGGTGTCCTTTCTCTGTCAGGTGTTCGCAGTCGTACGATGACACTTCAGCCCTTTCGCCTGCGTCCGCAAAGAGAACGCTATGGCGCTCTGCGATCTTTTCGTACAGCGGAGCGAGTTCCCTCGACTTCATGACTGATGCGGGATCGAGCTCAGCAGCAAAAGGCGAAGCCTCATAGTTTTCACCTATCGGCACAGGCGCCGTCACTATTATCTGCGGCACGTATCCCTGAAGGCCCGGAGCTTCTGCTTCGGTAAGGCTCACCAGGGTCTCCATGCCCGAAGCGATGTCGCCTGCCGAAAGGCCGAGCTCCTCATTGCAGTCGTTCGTGCCCAGCATGATGATGAGGATATCTGCCGGCTTATGCGTGCCGAGACAGGCGACAAAGGAGGATGCGCCGTTCTTCCACAGCGCGCCGGGTCTGTCGTATGCCGTCGTCCTTCCGTTCAGTCCTTCTGGGATCACCTCATATCTGTCTCCGAGCATTTCTCCGAGCAGGCTCGTCCATCTCTTTTCATAAGGATATCTGCCGCCTGTTTCAGGGTCGTATCCGTAGGTGTTCGAGTCTCCGTAGCACAGGACGCTTATCCTGTCGTGACCCCTGTCCTTGGTCAGCGCCTTGTCAAGATCGGCTTCCATCTGCTCCCTGCCGCAAAAGAGTATGGTCTTCATGCCCAGTCTCTTGGCCGCCGCGATGTTGCACGGCGTGTCGTCTATGAAAATACACTCCTCTGCCGACAGGCCGTACTCTTTCAGAAGCATCCTGTATATCTCAGGATCCGGTTTTATCCTGTTCACGCGGCACGACCATATGCCCCCGTCCATGTGTTCCGTGAAGTCGTAGGCCTGAGGATTCGACCCCATCACGTGCTCCGACATGTTGGACAAATAGAGGACCCTTAAGCCTCTCCGCCTGATCGATTCGATCAGCGGGATGGCCCATTCGCGCCTCTCGATGCATTCGCCCACTCTCTCAAAGGCTTCATCTATCTCTTTTATGTATCCGGGTTCCGCGTCGTAAAAGCGCGCGAGGACCTCTTCTTCGCTGAGCACTGCTCTGTCGAGTTCCTTCCAGTCCCCTCCGCCGAACATCGCGCCCGTCACGCGGACGGCCGTCTCCTCGTCAAAGAGCTCCCTCATGTAGCGATCCCAGTCAAAGCCTATAAGGACCTTTCCTATGTCGAATACCACGGTAGTTATCATTTCTTTTCCCTCTTCGCTGACAGATACAGCCTTGTCGCGTTTATCTCGAGCTGTCTGCGGCTCACTTTGCCTTCTTTGAGCCCCTTCAGCAGAGTCTTCCAGTCAGCTTTGCTGCCCGGCATCAGCACATCGCCTCCGGCTGCAGCGACCTCCCAGGCGAGCGGCAGCTCGTACCTGCCTCCGCTCATCGCCACGCGCACTATCCAGTCCGTCATGACTATGCCCCTGAATCCGAATTCGCATCTGAGGATATCCCTTATGAGACCTTTGTGCGACGCGGTATGGGTACCGTTCAGAAGATTATACGAGGTCATGACCGCACCTGGCTCCGCCTCTCTGACGCATATGCCGAATCCCCTGAGATAGATATCCCTCATGGCGCGCTCGGACACAAGCGAATTGCTGCTGTATCGCATGGTCTCCTGGTTGTTGGCCGCGTAGTGCTTTATGGTCGCGAAGCGCCCCTCTTTCGACTGCGCGCCTCTGACGACAGCTGCAGCCATCTTTCCTGATACGAGCGGGTCCTCCGAATAGTACTCGAAATTCCGTCCGCAGCGGATATCCCTGTGTATGTTCAGGGCAGGCGCGAGCCAGAAGTCCACGCCGTATTCAGCCATCTCTTCGCCGGCTATGTTTCCCA
>CACYHM010000145.1 GCA_902774195.1 uncultured Eubacteriales bacterium | reverse complement strand
CCGCTGACGAGGACCCTGCAGCCGCGGTCTCTTCCTGTACGATGCCTGTCTGTCCGTCACCGTCCGGGATGATCCCGGCCTCTCCTCTTTCGCTGCAGGCTTCCGCGGCGGTCCTTCCCGAGTAGACGGCTGCCAGAAGCGAATTGCCGCCCAGCCTGTTCGCTCCGTGATATTTAGACGCGCATTCTCCGGCCGCATACAGGCCGTCGACATCCGTCATGTGGTCATCATCGGTCCGGATGCCTCCCATGAAGAAATGGACCGACGGCGCCACCGGTATGGCTTCTTCAGTCACATCGAGCCCTATATAGTCCCTGCAGAGATCGTACACCTCCTGAAGGCGCCCGTGTATGAGCTTTTCTCCGAGGAACGATATGTCCAGATATACCTGTGAAGGGCATCTGTACATACATCTCGACACAACGTCTCTCGGCATCAGATTGCCTCCGCTGCCGAACTCTTCCTCCATGAAGTATGTGCGCCTGCCGCCTTCTTCATAGAAGAGTCTTCCGCCCTCTCCTCTGGCGGCTTCGGATATGAGCATGCGCTTGTTCGGGGTCTCTATCGATGTAGGGTGATACTGTATCATCTCGAGATTCCGCAGTCTGACGCCCTGTGTGAGCAGTCTGCCGGCCGCATAGCCGTCACAGAGAGCAGACCCCGTAGTCTTTCCGAAAAGCCTGTTCATGCCGCCGGTCGCCATGATGACGGCATCGGCTGTTATGCATACCGGTCTGCCGCTCATTGTCTCCGTGAATACGGCTCCGCAGCAGCTTCCGCCGCGTATTACAGCCGAATGGAAGTCCAGGCCCGTGCGCCTTTCGATCATGCCGCTTATCTCATATTCGCGGCACTTCTGTATGAGAGCGCTCACTATCTGCCTGCCCGTGGATGCTCCCGCGTACGCCGTACGCTTTCTGCTCTGGCCGCCGAACGCTCTCTGTGCTATCTCGCCCGAGCCGCCGCGGCTGAACATCACACCGATGCTGTCGAGCCACCTTACGATCTCCGGCGCTGACTCGCAGAGGCCTCTGACCGCAGCTTCGTTCTCGATAAAGCATCCGCCCTTCATCGTATCTTCGATGTGGAGTTCTGTGCTGTCTCCCTCGCGCGAAGGGTCGAGCACGGCGTTGATGCCGCCTGCAGCCATGACAGACTGGGCTCTTTCGGATATATACGGCGATGCCATGACGACACGGCACCCCAGTTCGGCCGATCTTATCGCCGCGCTCAGTCCGGCTATTCCGGATCCGATGATCAGTACCTGCATGATCCCACCTCCGCTATGCCGGATCCCACATGATCAGGAATCTCGCGAGCGCGAAAAACGTCAGGGCAAATCCCAGAACACACAGGGTTCTCATCGTATAGTCGACGGCGCGCTCCGCCTTTTCCGACCTTATCAGTCCCATCGTTATCAGGGATCTTGAGAATGAACATTCAAGATGCGTATAGATCGCGCCGAAAAAGAGCATCTCGACGGCAAAAACGAGTATCTTTCTGCCCGCGCTCAGAGGGACATTTTCATAGATGAAGCTGGCGAACAGCTTGACATGCGGATGCACGAGCAGAAGGATCATAAGTCCGGACAGCCTCTGCATGAAAGTCCTCTGATTGAGCTTTCCGTACCTTGTGAAATCGGATCCGTCATGCATGAAGAATACGATAGCAAGGCTTATGCACACATGTATGACGCAGACTATAGCAAGCGCCCGCGGCACTTTCATCATGACCTGCAGATCGAATCTTCCCGTGAGCAGATATACCAGAGTAGTATAGATGTGCACCAGCAGCAGAGCTGTCAGTATCCATGAAGTGACTGCGTTCAGTTTTTTTAAAGCCATAGTCAGGCTCCTTTCTGTGATCTCACTGTCCCTTAAGTCTGTATCAGTAACCGACCGCGAGGCCGAAAAGCAGTATGCCGGACGTCAGCAGCAGGTTGAGCAGCTGGAACTTCCACGAATATCTGAACCATTCACCGTAGCTCACGTCTGTAAGGCCAAGCGTGATCAGCAGTCCCGCATTGGTCGGATATATGACATTGCTGAAGCCGTCCCCGAAGGCGAAGGCCACTATCGCAAGCTGCATGCTGATACCGAAGAGCTGCGCGAGAGGCGCTATTATCGGGATCAGCAGAAATGCCTTGGCAGAACCGGACGAGATGAAGAAGTTCATCACAAGGCAGATCAGATATATGAAGAGTATCACGCCTGCCTTCGGCATGCCCCCTGCCATCTCCGCGGCAGAGTGCAGTATGGTGTCGAGTATCTTAGCCTCTGTCATCGTGTACTTGATGGACGCAGCCATGAGTATCATGATGATCGACGGGGATATCGCAGCGATACCCTTAATAAAGAATTTCACGAGATCCTTCGCGCTCATGCCGGATACGAGGACAGATGATATCCCTGCTGCCAGGAACATAAGCGCCACGATTATCATCGTATAGTCCTGCAGAGCCGTGATGAATCCCGAGCTGAGCACTGTCAGTATCCCGATCCCGAGCAGGCCCGCGAACACCTTGAGCCCCTTGTCCATCTTCGGATCCCTGACGAATCCATTGGCGGCAGCCGTCTCATCCACAGGCTTTTCTATCTTCCGTGCGCGGCTTCTCACGAACCACAGCAGAAGAGCGTATATCAGAACGAACGAAAGCACTCTGAGCCACATGCCGCTGAACATCGGAAGCCCTGCAAGTCCCTGAGCGACTCCTACGGTGAAAGGATTGGCGATCCCCGCGGCAAAACCGCAGCCCGCTGCAAGAAGCGACATCGCAACGCCCGTGACCGGGTCCCATCCGAGAGCTGCAGCAAGAGCGACTACTATCGGCGCCATAGGTATGACCTCTTCGAACGATCCTACGAGCGAACCCATAGCCATGAAGAAGAATAACAGCACGGCCATCAGTCTGTATCTGACACCGCCGAAGCGGTCGACTATCCTCTCGAGCATGTAGTTCATCAGACCGCCCGCAGAAAGTGCGTTGAACACTCCGCCGATCACGAGCAGGAATATCAGCACAGCTATTATCGTGCCGGAGCCCTCGGCGCCGAGCACAAGAAACGGTGAGAGCAGCCATTTCCAGAACGGTATGCCGCCTTCCACGTAATGAAATCCCCCTTCGGTATCTATCACGCTGTGTCCGGCGCCGTCTGTGATCCTGGCGTATTCTCCGCCCGGTATGACAAGCGTGAGCACATAGGTGAACACCATCAGCATGAATATGATCCCTATCGCCATGAGAAAGGATCTTGCGCCTATGTTTATGCCCTGAGCTTCGCTTTTTGCCTTATTGCTGTCCTCCATCACTTGTCTCCCCTATACGTGAGTCAGCATGTATCTGTAGTAATCGACGGCAGGTACGAGATTGTCAGCATCGAGGCACTCGTTGACGCCGTGTATGGATTCCATCTGTTCATCGGATATCAGAAGAGGCTGGAACCTGATGCACTGATCGCACAGTCTGCCGAAGAATCTGGAGTCCGATCCTCCTGTCATTATGAACGGTGCGCATGCGTCGACATGAGGAAGGGCCGCTGCAACGGCCTCCTCCACGAGCCTGAACGCTTTGCCGTTGAAGTCAGTAACAGCGGATTCGATGCTCTCATCCGTGATCTCGACTTCAAGGCCGAACTTTTCAGCCGTCTTAGTGATCTCATCTATCGAGTCCATCTTGCCCTGATGATGCGAGCATCTCATGTCTCCTATCACCCAGGCCTCTCTCGGTATGACGTTAGGCGCTTCTCCTCCGCCCATCATAGTGAAGGCTATGGTCGTCGAGACCAGAGAGTTGGCTGTCGGGCCGAGAAGCGGAAGCAGCGCCCCGAGAGGTTTTCTCATCTTTCCGGCATTCTCAAGAAGCCTGCCCGTCCTGCCCATGTAAGGGGCGAAGCGCCTCAGCATCTCGACGATCGGGGGAGCTAGCTCAACATCGAAAACGCGGTGAAAATCAAGGAAACGCTAGAGCTCGCCACCTTCTTCATCGCCTCCGAGATCTCCAATTACCTGCTGCTCCGCAGGCTGGAAATGCTGAGCTCCACCGACTTGCTGACCGGATTGAGAAACCGCAAC
>CACYHM010000144.1 GCA_902774195.1 uncultured Eubacteriales bacterium | reverse complement strand
GCCCATGACGATGGTCGTAAGAGCCGCTGTCACGGCGCTTGCCATCACCATCGCCGAGATGTCGGCCGGCGCGGCGTGGAACATCTTGTATATGAACACATTGAAGTACATGTTCTCGACCACCCAGGCGACCTGGCCCATCAGGCCGAATATGAGCATGGATATCCAGAATTTCTTTCCCAGCTTTGTCTGCATCTGCATCAGATCTTCCTCAATAAGTTCCTTACGCTCACTTCTCAGGATCCTCAGGCCTCTCGCCCTTGTAGTAATATCTGTCGGTATATATGCCGTTGGCCGGGATGCCGTAGTCAAGGTAAGCGTTCTTGAATTCAGTCGTCCTCCTGCCGTCCGGAGAGATAGTGATGATGGTCGCCCCTCTCTGCAGGCCGGATCTGTCGATATCTTCGTATGCGATATTGTCTATCGAGTATCCGTAGACCAGATCCACTCCCCTGTAATTGACCCATACGTTGTTGACGTGGTCGTGTCCGCAGTAGCACCCCTCCAGAATGTTCATGCCGTCAGGACCGAGAGTTTCGAATAAACTGTCGATGTCCGCAAGAGGCACGTCAGTCTGCGTGATGCCCCCGTGCCATATGCGGCTGTGAACAGTGCCGTCGACCTTCTCATCCCAGACGCCGCGGATATACTTTGTGTTCTCAGTGTCTTTGAAGCCGTTCGCTTCGAGATCCTCATAGGCTATCCTGTATTCGCTTATCGGGATGTGGAAGAAGGCTACCGTCTCGGGACTGCCCAGCTTCTTCAGCGTTTTTTCCGCCCACTTGACCTCGCCGTCTCTTATGATGTCGTAATCCCAGTCAAGCACGGCCCGGATGCTGTTGTCAACGTACGCGTTGCTGTCCAAAAGAAGCAGCGCCTTCGTCGTTTCTCCCTTTGTGTTCTTTACGAGGATCACCTGGTTGGTGACCGCAGGCAGATCGCCTCCGTCCGTATATTCTTCGTTGAATATGCAGTATTTGAATCTGTCGTCCATGTACAGGTTGGCAAGCTTCTGTCTGCCCGTATAGCCGAAGACTTCAGTATCGTGATTGCCGAATACCGTCGTGAAGTACACGCCTTCGTGATCGAATATCTCGATGACATCACGGCCGGCCATGCGGTTGTTCAGAGTTCCTCCCCCGTGATACAGCGGGCCCGGCACGGCAAAGGTGTTGTCTCCTCCGAGTATGACCAGATCAGGTTTCTCCTTCTGAAGCATGGCGATCACTTCCCGTACGGTCTTGCGGTCTCTTGCGGCATTGAAGAATCCGCCGCCGATATGTATGTCGGTGATGAACATGATTTTGAGGTCCCTGTCGGTCGTTAAGGAGTAGCAGCCTTTCGGCGCATCGAACTCCGGCACCACTCTGTCGACGCCGCTGTAATCCACCGGGTCGAAGCTGTCTATGTAGTGTCTGAGGCTGAGCGACACGCCGTAATTGATCGCATTCGACAGTCCGAACAAAGCCACTCCGACGATAACGATCCACATCGGGATCTTCCACCACAGGCCCCGCTTCTTTCCGGACCCGCCGGCTTCGTTCTCTTTCTTACTGCGCTTCGCGTCTTTTTTCTCTGCTCTGCCCATCTTCATATCCTTTCCCGTTCTGAAGTCCGTATTCGTATTATCCTAGAGCTCCACCGGAACCGGCTCCCTTATCTCTTCGGCAAGAGATTCAGGATGCTCGAGCAGGTATTTGGCTATCCTCAGGGATTTCGCGTTGTAGAATCCGTCCGAAAGCCTTTCGTCGAGCGTGAACGTGCAGTTGATCACGTCCCTCTCCTGCCAGCTCCCGTCATACATGAGCTTCTGCTCTTTATGGAGCACTCCTATGGTGATCATGAATGAGCAGGTGCCGTAATTGTTCAGATGATGGTAGCAGGAGTCGGCTCCTATCGATCCGAGATTGGCCAGCAGGACCGATGAATAGTTCGGGTCGCCGTCGGTAAGCCCCTTCGGCATGATGCCGTGGTATTCGAGCACTCTGAGGGATCCGAAGAACAGCTCGAGGACCGGCCTCGGAAGGCTTCCCACGAAGTCCATGAGTTTGTCGAGATCATTCGATTTCTCCCTGCGGACCTTCTCGACATCCCCGAGTATCATCTTCGAGATGGAATCCAGATTCATATCAGGCTCGACCTTGAGGAACATCAGCGATTCGTCCGCGTCGTCCCTGAACTTCTGCTTCACCACGAACGAGAGAATGATGTCCTTTCTCTCGTAGAATCTTCTGCCCGAGATGAACCAGTTGAGCTTAGGCCTGTGATATATCGTCCTGGCGACTGCGGTACATATCGCATGGAATATCTTCAGCTCGGTCCCTTCCTCTTCGTTCCTCTCCTTCATGTACCTTACAAGGTCGGTGACGTCGAACTGCTCTGTCATCGATACCTCTGCTTCTGTCCTCTTCGGCATTACATAAGGGAGTATGTTGTGGAACCCGTCAAGGCCCTTTACCCTGACTCCGTCTCTTCTCCTGTTTCTCATGCGGCCTCCCTGCTACAGTCCGAGTTTGCCCTTTGCCTCTTCGGCCATGAGCTTCGCTTCTTTTTTCATATCTTCGCCGTACAGCATCCCAAGGATAGCGAACGCTGTCGCCGTCCCCGCGAATGCGCCTATCCCTCTGGCTCTTTTGCGGCGTTTTTCCATCTTCATGAGTTTTTTCATCTTCTTTTCGTTCATTTTACTTTCTTCCTTTCTTCGACGCCGAGTATCTCTTTCAGATCTTCAGGTTCTATCTTTTCGAAAATAGGTATGCATCCCGCCTTTACCGCGTCTTTCAGCGTCTTTGCCGACCTTATGGTCCACGACGCCTCTGTCATGCCGCCTTTGTCGACTCTGCGTCTCAGCGACCTGTTGTCTCTGTCCTTGAATTTGTATGAAATGAAGTCCGGCTTTGTCAGTCGGTTCAGCGCCATGTTCGTCAGAAACGGTATCTGGTAGAACGGCAGTCCTTCTTTCTTTTTGCGGAAGTCCTGGGAGAGCTGTCCCCTCGTGAAATGAGGCCTGATCTTCTTCAGCTCGAGCAGCACTCTCGGATCGAAGCTCTGCAGCGCGAACGGTCCGTCGTATCTGTCGAGCCTTTCAGCGACCGCCCTGGTGAGAGCTGCGTAGTTGCCTCTGTTGACCTTGAGTTCGATCAGGAGCGGCAGGCCCGTTCCCTCGTACAGTTCAAGGACCTCATCGAATGTCGGTATGAGCTCGTCCGTGCCTTCGAGTCTGAGCTTGCCGAGATTGGTGATGTCGTAGTCTTCTATTATCCCCTTCACCCCGGTCTCCCGCTCGAGCTCCTCGTCGTGGAAGATGACGAGCGAGCCATCCGCTATGAGGTGGACGTCTATCTCCGTCGGCAGTCCGTATCTTATCGCGCGGCGGAAAGCCGCCATCGAGTTCTCAGGGATCTCCGGCTTGTCGTGGTACCCCCTGTGCGCGTACATGTCTGCAAGTTTGATTTTTCTTTTATTCATTTCAGTCTTCCATGTCCTCAAATGCTTCAAGCCCGTGTTTTACCTCAGGCGCGGCGTCTCCGTGCTTCACCATGGTCATAGTCACGAAGCTCGCCATAACGAAGAGGGCTGCATACGGGAAAAGCACCTTATAGCTTACGTTTCTCATGAGGAAGCCCGCGAGTATAGGCGTGACCACCTGGGCGGCCATCGAAGCCGCGTAGTAGTAGCCCGTGAACTTTCCTATATCCGAGCCCTTGCACATCTCGACCACCATAGGCAGCGAATTGACGTTGATCGCGGCCCAGGCGAATCCTATCAGAGCGAAGACGATGAACATGATCACGTTTATCTCGCTGTACGCGGTGGTCAGGAAATGGCAGGCAGCGAAGCACGCCGCCAGCAGCAGTATGCCGATCAGTATGGTCCTTTTGCGGCCGACCTTGTGCGCAAGGCTTCCGATAGGGATGTACGATATGATGGCTCCGCCGGTAGCTATAAGAAGGCAGGTCGATGCTCCGCCCAGGTGTAGCCGATGAACCACAGAGCTATCGATGCGAGCAGGAATGCCAGACTCCTTTTTACTGCAGCAGGAAGCACCTGGTGTCCAGAGCCGTCGTCCTCGGCGAGGTTCCATTCCGGATGCTCCGCCTCGAGTCTCTGGTTCTCTTCGACGAGCTTCGGCTCGTTTATGGTCAGCCTCATGACAAGGATGGATACCACCATGATGGCGGCGACCACTATGAAGAGAGGCTGGTAATCCACGTGCTCGAGCCCGTGGACCTTCGAATTCGGGTACATCACCGCCGCCACCGCCAGATATATGATGCCGCCGACCGCGCCCATCAGATTGATGATGGCGTTCGCGCGCGAGCGCAGAGGCTTAGGCGTGACGTCAGGCATAAGAGCGACCGCAGGCGATCTGTACGTGCCCATCGCGATGAGCAGGAGTCCCAGAAGCACCACGAAGGCTATCATCTTGCCTGCTGCCGGCTCGTCGTAGTACGAATTATCTATAAGCGGCAGAGCATTCAGCAGTATGACTGCAGCTGCCGTGCCGAGCACGATGTACGGCGTCCTCTTTCCCGTCTTTGCAGTCGTCCTGTCTGAAAGAGTCCCGAAGAACGGCAGCAGAAAGAGTGCCAGTACGTTGTCGGCCGCCATTATGGCTCCCGAGTATGTCTCGTGCAGGTGGAATGTCTTTGTCAGCATCAGCGGAATGACGCTGTCGTACATCTGCCAGAACGCGCATATCGACAGGAATGCGAGTCCTACCAGTACCGTTCGCTTGTTGTTGAGCTTCATATTCCCGGCCTTTCCTTATTGTTTTACTTTCCGATGTATCCGAGCTCTTCCAGCACTCCCGGAAGAGCGTCAAAGCTCCGCCCATATGCACGGGATGCCGGCTTCGTGCGCGGCATCGGAGTCCTTCTGGATATCTCCCACATACACGGCTTTCCCGATACCGTTTCTTTCCATCACGAGCCTGATATTTTCGGCCTTTGACAGGAAGGTCCTGCCCCATTCCTCGTAGTCCCCGAAGTACTTCCACATGTCCATGGAATCCAGGAATGCCTTTACATAGCCCTCCTGGCAGTTGCTCACGACGCTCATCCGGACGCCTCTCTGCTTCAGTCCCGCCAGAGTCTCTTCGACGCCCTCGTACAGATCTCCTCCGTGTTCGGTGATGTATCCGTTCTCGAAGACTTCGCATTTATGCGCCAGCTCGTAGCGCTCTTTTTCGGGCAGCCAACTGAAGTGGACATCCGCG
>CACYHM010000143.1 GCA_902774195.1 uncultured Eubacteriales bacterium | reverse complement strand
CAAAACCGCTATTCGCATTGTTCCCGAAGAAGAAACTAACTGTAAAAGAGGCGGAGAATACGTTACAAATGAGCAGATGAACGATAAGAAGTTCCTGAAGCTGATAAAAGCAATGGAGGAGTAGCATGGCATCAACAAAAGAGTATCTGGAATTTATACTGGAACAGTTAACAGGTCTGGATGATGTAAGCTATAGGGCGATGATGGGAGAGTACATTTTGTACTATCGCGGAAAAGTGTTCGGCGGTATCTACGATGACAGACTTCTGGTAAAGCCTGTTCCGGCTGCAGTAAAAATGATGCCGGATGCTGAAATGGAATTTCCTTATGATGGAGCGAAGAAGATGATTCTTGTAGATGACATAGATGACCGGGACTTTTTGTGTATGCTGATTGAGAATATGTGGGAAGAGCTTCCGGAGAGGAAAAAACGCTGATCTGAGCACGACATAAGCAAATCGGAGACACGGCTCTCCGTTTTTTTTATGCCTCGAGAACCCCCCGGGGCTTTTGTGACTTTGTCACGGTATAGTTGCGTGTGGATGTGTAAAATGGGAGCAAATAAGAGCCATTTTATAAACAGGGAATGAATCAGCTATAGAGGAGACAGAGAACCGTCCCCTGTCTCCGGAAAGGATAAGCCATGAAAAAGATAGTGATAGTAGGCGGCGTTGCCGGTGGTGCAAGCTGTGCTGCAAGACTGAGACGACTCGATGAAGAAGCGCATATCGTTCTTCTGGAACGGGGAGAATACATTTCGTATGCAAACTGCGGGTTGCCGTATCATATCGGAGATGTGATCAAGTCCCGAGATTCTTTGCTGGTCTCCACACCTGAGATGATGAAAAACCGATTCAGGATAGATGTCCGCACAGGCAATGAGGTCATTGCAATAGACCGCAAAGGTAAGTCCGTCAGGGTAAAGACAAGAGACGGGCAGGAGTACGATGAACCTTATGATGAGCTGGTGCTCTCAACAGGATCATCCCCGCTCAAACCCGGGATACCCGGTATCGAATCGGAGCTCATACAGACACTCTGGACAGTGCCGGATACCGACAGGATCCGCGGGATGGCGCTCAAAGGCAATATCGGGACGGCTGCAGTCATAGGCGGCGGCTTTATCGGACTTGAGGTAGCGGAGAATCTTCACAGGGCAGGCCTTAAAACGGTGCTGGTCGAAGCGGCTGATCAGGTAATGCCTCCGGTCGACAGAGAACTGGCTCAGCTTCTTCATGAGCATATAATCGACCAGGGGGTGGAACTTCACCTCGGAGACGGAGTAGCATCATTCGAGGAGATCACGGAAGACGGAAAGAAGAAAGTCCGTATCACGCTCGCAAGCGGCAAGACAGTTGTCACTGAGTTTGTGGTTCTTTCTATCGGGTTGCGCCCTAACAGTCAGCTTGCAAAGGATGCCGGTCTTGAACTGAATGAGAGAGGCGGCGTTCGAGTCGACAGACTCATGCGTACATCAGACGAGAATATTTTCGCGGTCGGAGACATAGCTGAGATCGAGGACTTTACGACCGGAGACAGGATGCAGTACCAGCTGGCAGGTCCGGCTAATAAGGAAGGCCGCATAGCAGCAAACAACATCTGCGGTGCTTCTGAAGAATACGAAGGAACTCAGGGAACATCCATTGCAAAGGTCTGGGATCTTGCGGTCGGCATGACAGGAAAAAGCGAGAAGGCTTTGATCGCAGCCGGCAAAGTAAAGGGCAAGGATTACGACACCATAATCATCACTCAGAACCATCATGCAGGTTACTATCCGGGCGCGCAGCCTCTTACTATCAAGGTGATATTCACACCGGATGGGAGCAGGATACTTGGAGCACAGATAGTCGGTGCGGAAGGCGTCGACAAGAGGATCGACGTCATCTCCACTGCTGCAAGACTCGGCGCGAAGGCAACTGATCTGGCAAAACTCGAGCTTACCTACGCTCCTCCGTATTCATCAGCCAAAGACCCGGTGAACATGGCGGGCTTTGTCATCAGGAATGTGCTCGACGGACTTGTGAAATTCGCAGAGTGGGATGTACTGGAATCGGGCGAGACAGTGCAGGTGCTGGATATCCGTGAAGACGCTGAAAGAATGGCGTTCGAACTGCCTGGTTCGATCAATATACCGCTGGGCACACTCAGAGACCGCATGAAGGAGTTGGATCCTGGCAAACCGGTAGTGGTGCTGTGCTCTATAGGAGTCAGATCATATTCAGCGGCAAGAGTGTTGATGCAGAATGGATTTGAAGATGTGAGAGTCTATCCGGCGGGAACCAGATTCTACAGGTCCTCGCACTATGAAGATTTTGCGCAAATTCCTGAGACTACGGAGAATGGAGGTCCGGAGATGGCCACAGATAATAATACGATGAAAAACACGGCGAGTGCAGATATCAGCATGAGGCTCGACTGTAGCGGTATGCAGTGCCCAGGGCCGATACTGAAGGTATATGAAGGGATTCAGAAACTCGAGGATGGGCAGACGCTCGAAGTGAGAGCGTCCGATCCCGGTTTCGCGAAGGACGTCGCTGCGTGGTGCAGGCGTACAGGAAACAGCCTGATCTACAACAGCAAAGAGGGCTTTGATTATGTCGCGAGGATTCGTAAAGGTGCTGCAGGCTGCGATATCTCCGCGCCAAATGTGCGGAATGTTCCGGCGGATCAGTCGCCGTTGGTCGTAAACAGCGGTAACGATGGCAAAACGATAATCGTCTTTTCGGGAGACATGGACAAAGTCATGGCCAGCTTTCTCATCGCGAACGGAGCGGCGGCACTTGGAAAAAAGGTCACGATGTTCTTCACGTTCTGGGGCCTGTCGGTGCTCCGCAAACCGGATAAAATGAAGGTCGACAAGTCGCCGATGGAGAAGATGTTCGGAGCGATGCTGCCTCGCGGAGCAGAGAAACTCAAGATATCTAAGATGAATATGGGCGGTATGGGAACGCTCATGATGAAGAAAATCATGAAGGACAAAAATGTCAATACTCTCGAAGAGCTCATAAAGAGCGCGATGGACAATGGTGTCAAGATCGTTGCCTGTACGATGAGCATGGATGTCATGGGCATCAAGCCGGAGGAGCTGATTGACGGAGTTGAACTCGGAGGAGTGGGATACTATCTGGGTGATGCAGAGGAATCGAATGTAAATCTCTTCATATAAATAATGAGATAAAACCAAACGAAGAAGCGGCAGGCTTACAAACCTGCCGCTTCTTTGAGTCCTTTTCGGTTCTTTATTTCGATCGTGCTACGGGAGAGCCTTATCAGTCCGTCATCGGCAAACCTTTTGAGCATCCTGCTCACTACTTCGCGCGCGCTTCCTATTGAGGAAGCTATCTGCTCGTGAGTAGTGCGGATCGTCCCGGAACCTTGCTTTTCAGAACTATTGAGGATATAGATCGCCAGCCGCCTGTCTACGCTGAAGAACAGCACCTGCTGGAGTGTCCACATGATATCTGAAAATCTGTGCAGCGCGATCTCCTGCGCAAAAACCTTTATATGAACGTTGTTTTCTACCAGCTGTCTGAGTGTGCCTGCGTCAGTCAGCAATAGCTCGCAGTCAGTCTCCGCTTCTATGAACACGCTGAAACTGATAGCATCGATCACGCATGAAGCCGACAGTACACAATGCTCGCCTTCATGCAGCCTGTACAGGGTGATCTCGCGCCCTTCGTCAGAAAGGATGTAAATACGCAGGACTCCTTTTAGCATGTAGAACATACCCTCGCACTTGCGGCCGGGCTGGTGGATGAGGGTGTTGGATCTATATGAAAGCCGTCTTGTCGCGGACGCAAACATATCCTGCTCATTTGCATCAAGATTTCTCCAGAATGGATATAATTTCTCATAGTCGACCGCACCCATAAAAACACCTCCTGACGATACAGTGGATAACATTATAACACGAGAGATAAATCATTGGTGAAATAACTCCGGGACATTTATTGTGTTTTGATGGACAGGATCTGTATCCGTCATCTTAACATCAACATAAGTAAATGGTATCCTTAACCTGAACATCTTTGCACATTGAATGTGTCGTGCTCATGAAACGATCCTGAAATCTTCACCGAA
>CACYHM010000142.1 GCA_902774195.1 uncultured Eubacteriales bacterium | reverse complement strand
AGTGTCTGCACTTTTCTAACCAGTTTTTACCATCGTGCAAATAAATATGCCCCGCTGGTCGCGAGGCGCTTTGTCTAAGATTCGGTATACTGCTTTCGGTACACTGGTTCATAATCAAAACGCCAAATCAGGCAGTAAAAAAGCGCCAAATTAGGGAATAATATTGCGCCAAATTAGGGAATAATATATTATGATCACGATAAGATATAAACAATTATTCCGGAGGTAAAATATGGTGGGTCAGTATAAAGCCAGAATAGTTGACACACAACTTCAGAGACGACTTGAGGGAATAGGGGCAGTTTTGATTGAGGGCCCTAAACTGTGCGGAAAAACTACTACCGCTGAACAGATAGCGGAGAGTGTTCTGTATATGGCATTACCTGAAGACAGGGCTGAAAATATAAGGATGGCACAGATCGCACCGGGTATTCTGCTTCAGGGTGAAACTCCAAGGCTTCTCGATGAATGGCAGATTGCGCCGAGCCTTTGGGATTCAGTCAGGTTTGAGGTGGACCACAGAGGCAGGACAGGACAGTTTGTTCTGACCGGATCTGCCGTCCCTGCCAATAGAGATGAGATATTCCACACAGGAACAGGAAGAATATCATGGCTCAGAATGAGACCAATGACAATTTTTGAATCCGGGGAATCCAACGGAAACATAAGCCTCAGGGAATTGTTTGGCAGCGCAGCAGGGCTGACAGGAGCTAACAGTCTGGAGATTGAGGATATAGCGTTCCTTACATGTCGGGGAGGCTGGCCGACTGCCAGCAATCAGACCGGTGAAATAGCACTTGACCGGGCGTTTGATTACTATGATGCAGTAGTGAATGAAGATATATCACGTGTAGATGGAGTGAAGAGGAGCCCGGAAAGAGCAAAATTGCTTATGCGGTCATATGCAAGGAATCAGGGCTCTCAAACATCGATAGAGGCGATCCGCCAGGATATGCTGGCAAATGATACAAATTCTCTGGATGCAAAGACGGTGCAGTCGTATATTGACGCACTGAAAAAGATTTTTGTTATCGAAGATATGCCTGCATGGAATCCAAACCTCAGATCCAAAACAGCAATCAGAACAACAGATACAAGATACTTTATCGATCCGTCAATAGGTACAGCTGCACTTGGGATAGGTCCTGCAGATCTAATAAATGATCTGGAAACATTCGGGCTTATGTTCGAAACAATGTGCATACGTGATTTGCGGGTCTATGCAGATGCTCTTGATGGAAAAGTATACGACGCTGTAATACATCTGAGGAACGGCTCGTACGGGCTCATTGAAATCAAACTCGGAGGGGAAGATGCTGTTGAATACGGAGCGAGCACGCTAAAAAAACTAAGCAGTATTATCGACACCGATAAAATGAAGGGCCCATCTTTTTCAGCGGTACTTACAGGCGTGGGCAGGTATGCTTATCAGAGAGAAGATGGTGTGTATGTGATTCCAATAGGATGCCTTAAAGACTGAAGCGACATTTTGTTTGCCGGTTTTCAGGGAAGACAGACAGTATCATGTGTCCATGCAGTCTAAGATATATATCCCATTCGTTTTGAAATAGCTTCGGCAGTGGCGATCACGGCATCTCTGATCAGCGGTATTCTTTCATCAGAGAGTTCGTATATGTCACCGCTGACGCTGACGCAGGCAACAGCCTCTCCCTTGAAATCGAATATCGGCGCACCGACACAGCGTCTGCCGATAAGGTATTCTTCATCATCTATAGCCCATCCGTCATGCCGGACTTTACGCAGATGGTGTTTATAATCAGCGGGATCGGTTATAGTGTTAGGGGTATATTTTTTGAGAGGACTCTTATACAGAAGCTCGTCCAGCTCGCGTCCCGAGAGTGACGCCAGAAGACACTTTCCGATGGAAGATGTATAGGCGGGCACTCCGATACCTTCTTCATCGCTTTTTCGGAGATTTTTCCGGTCCATCAGTTCGATATATATTACCTTGTCTTCGACCACCTTTCCAAGGTGGACCGTCAGTTTGTATTCTGAATACAGATCCGCCAGGAACGGCCGCGCTATAGTATGGAGCTCAAGGTTCTCGATGTAGTAGCCGGCAAGCTCTATTATTTTTGATCCCAGAACATATCCCGCTGTGTCAGTTTTCTCCGCATATCCTCTGTTGCATAGCGTCTGCATGAGTCTGAACACAGTTGTCTTGCTCAGCGAAGTCCCTGAAGCGAGTTCAGTAAGACTGACGGGCGATCTTTCTTCAGCAAGTATCTCCATGAGATCAAGGATCCTGTCAACACTTCTTACATTGTCTGACATAAGTCACCATCCCTTTTCGTTACCAATACCTTTCGACAATCATACCACATTGTTCCGCTGTGCGGAACGCATATTTCGTATAATGCAATGCCTGCATTGTTAACCCTGGCAACAAGCGGAATAATAAAAAGGTAAAACGCATTCGGTTTTATTGTTTCAGAAAGGAGACTCGTTATGTTCTGTCCGATAATTGCAACAAGTACAGATGCTGATGTTCTCAAGGCGGCAAAAGAAGTAGCTTCAGCTGCTAAGGTCAGCGATCTGAAAGCCGTATTTGCATACTGCAGCTGCGACTATGATGTAAGAGCGCTCATATCCGCTATAAGTGATGAGCTTGGTGTTCCGGTATTCGGCAACACTTCGTTTACCGGGGTGATCACAAATGAAGGTTACTTCGGCGGAGACAAGCCGTTTATAGGAATCATGGCTTTTGCCGATCCTGACATGACTGTCGGAGTTGCTGCTCTCGAAAAAGACGGATGCAGCGTTGCAAGAGGCAAGGCGCTCGCTGCTGCATGCAAGAAGGCTGCAGGCAAAGACTGTGCGCCTGACTACTTTTATATGGCTGCATCGCCTGCAGAAGAAGAGTTCTACGTAAGAGGTATCACAGAAGAAATCGGCAGAGTTCCGTTCTTCGGCGGAAGCGCTGCAGACAATTCCATAGAGGGCAAGTGGCTGCTTTATGCAGACGGCAAGTTCTTTGCTGACGGCTGCGTCGCAGCTTTCTTCTACGGCGGACCTAAGATGTGCAATCTCTTCACAGGCGCATACAGAGAGACCGATGACTTCGGGATCATCACCAAGGTGGACGGTGACCGCAGACTTGTAGAGATCGACGGCATCCCTGCTGCCGACAAATATATGGAATGGAGAGGACTCGACAGAGAAGCTGTAAGCGGCGGCAATCTGCTTGTGACGACTATCACCTCGCCACTCGGGGTAAAGGACAGACTCGGACGTCTGACTGCCATACGTCATCCGATGAACGGAAATGAGGACGGTTCGTTTGATATAGGCGCCAACCTCGCTGAAAAGACAGTCGTGATCCGTATGGAAGCAAGCGTTGATGAACTTATCGATTCGACAGGCAAGACGTTGAAAGCTCTCATAGAGAAGACCCCGGGCAAGCCGCTCGCGTTCCACCTCGTTCACTGCGGAGGACGCCGCGCAGGTATCGGCGACAGGATCGGTGAAGTTGCTGCACAGCTCAAAGAAGCTGCAGGAGGAGTTCCGTTCATTACAGAATTTACTTTCGGCGAATACGGATTCGAGAAGGATGACTGTAATACTACAGGAGGCCTGATGCTCTCGTTCACAGCATTTTATGAATAGATCCCGTGATCGGTAAATGATAAGGAGGAAACAGCCATGAAAATGTTGATCGGCGGTAAAGCCGCAGATGCCGCAGACGGCAAGACCATAGATGTCATAAATCCGGCAACAGGCAAGCTGGTGGATACAGTTCCGGCAGCAACAGCTGAAGACGTGGCCAGGGCGGTCGCATGCGCCAAAACAGCTCAGAAAGAGTGGGCAAAGATCCCTGTATATGAGCGCGTCGAGATCATGTATAAGTTCATCGAGCTCGTTGAAAGAGATAAAGAGGATCTCGCGCGTACGCTTTCCGACGAGACGGGCAAGTGCATCACGGAGGCGCGCGCTGAGATAGCCAATATCCCTGTCGCATTCAAAGCTTTTTCTGAAAGAGCAAAGCATTTCTACGGACACACCATACCTGAGGGAATGGAAGCGGGACAGGATAAAAACATCCTGATCATCAGGAAGGAGCCGCTGGGAGTAGTTGCGGCGGTGATCCCTTTCAACTTCCCTTGCGATCTGTTTGACCAGAAAGTAGCGCCGGCTCTTCTGACGGGCAATGCCTGTATCGTAAAGCCTTCGACTGATAATCCGCTCACTCTCTGCAAACTTACACACCTCATGAATGAGGCGGGAGTTACACCGGGCGCGATCGGGATCGTGACGGGGCGCGGGCCTGTCGTCGGTACTAAGCTTACAAAGAACCCGGACGTACATCTGGTGACTCTTACAGGTTCGACGGCAGTAGGCATCGAGACTGCAGGCTATTGCGCGCAGAATCTAACACATGTAGCTCTTGAACTCGGCGGAAACGACGCGTTTATCGTCATGGACGATGCCGATGTCGATCTCGCTACAGACGAACTGATCTGGGGCCGTATGTATAATACCGGACAGGTTTGCTGCGCTTCAAAGAGGTTCCTTGTACACAGATCGCGCGTAGAGGAATTCACAGCCAAGGCCATTGAGAAAATCAAAAAGATCAACCGTGCTGATCCGGCGACAGATGAAGCGGAGATGGGATGCCTCATCAGCGAGAAGGCGGCCATCAAGGTGGTGGAGCAGGTAAACAGGACTGTTGAGCAGGGCGGAAAAATCCTGCTGGGCGGCAAGCGCAACGGAGCTTTCTATGACCCTACTGTCATCGGTGACGTTCCTAAGGATGCAGACGTAGCGATAGATATGGAGATATTCGGACCGGTAGTTCCGATCATAGCGTTTGACACAGAAGAAGAGGCTGTTGAGATAGCAAACCGCTCTGTCTTCGGGCTTTGCGGCTGCGTATTCACAAAGGATATGAAGAGGGCTGCGAGAGTTGCAAACGCCCTGGAGTGCGGCGGAGCTGTCATCAACGGAGCAAGCTTTTTCAGGAGCTTCGAGATGCCGTTCGGAGGCTACAAGCATTCAGGTATCGGCACGGAAGGGGTATTCAGCACATTCGATGAGATGATACATACCAAGTCGATCGTACTGAAGAACGTGCTCTGAACGCCATTGTTACAGTTGTCAATTATACAGATGAAAGAGGGGCAGCGATTCACATTGCTGCCTCTTTTAAGTGTGACAGGTCATCTGTCCACATAGACAACTGCATGATCCTGTATGGACAGGACAACATTCAGTAAGTCCAGGACTTCGACTCTTGTGCAGTATCAAAGCGAGACTTGAGCATATACATCGTGATTACAGATCGTGGAGAAAAGAGGCATATTTGTGGATTGAAA
>CACYHM010000141.1 GCA_902774195.1 uncultured Eubacteriales bacterium | reverse complement strand
CTAGACGTTTTTTGTGTTCAGACACAGATTCGACTTTCAGAATTATTGTGTAGAACAAATTCTGAAACGCGGTAAAAAAATGTGTACATTGTGTGAACTTAGTGTTAAAATATTCACGATTAGAGTGGCGTTTAGACTGCGTTCTATAATAAATGATTGCTCAGAGGAGAGATCTTTTGAAAGTACACGTTAAACTAAAAGACTCGGATTATCTGAAATTCCATGAATATCAGCTCACCCACAGCAAACTGGGAAAGAGGACGATCCTTCTTCAGAGACTGTCTCTGCCGCTGATATCCGTGGCTATGGTCATTGCGTTCATAGTTTTCCACGCGAGTACAAGGGCGCTGATCATTGAGATCATTTCCCTGGGTATAGCTTCGGTCATATGGGTCATCGGAGCGCCGGGCATGCTTAAGCGGAGCATGCAGAGAGACTTCTATAAGAAGAAGAACAGCGGCAGGCTCCCGTTCCGCGAAACATCTGTACTGGAGTTCGGGGAGGAAGGCATAACTGAAATCAGCGGAAGTCATTCAGATACCACTCCATACAGCAGCATCACATCCATTGTCAAATCGGATGACAGGCTGTTTGTATACACAGACGGGAATAACGGATTTGTGATCCCGTTCAATGACGCAGCTAAAAACGGCCGCAAGGTTGCCAGGATGCTTTCGCAGAAAACCGGCCTTGAGGTCGAAGAAGAGTCTGCGGATAAATAAGTTATTTATGCATACACGTTGTATGTTTAAATATATTTTATTAAATCATTGTTTAATGGAGGAACTAATAAAATGTTAGAACAACTTAAAAAGTTCCCATTTGGCTTCATCGTATGCTGTCTCACATTCACATTTGAGAGACTTGCATATTACGGAGGCAAGTGGGGAATCGCAGTATTCGTTGTACTTGAGGCTGCCAACGGCGGACTCGGACTTACAACTGAGCAGGGCGCTCTGTTCTCATCACAGTTCGTAGCATGGACTTATATCACACCTATCATCGGCGGATTCATCGCTGACAGATATATTGCTCCTAGACTGCTCGTTCCTATCGGTGAGATCCTGATGGCTGCCGGATGGTTTGCAATCTCCAGAGCAAACGGAGCCGGCGGCGTATGGCTGGCTATCATCCTGCTTGCTATCGGTACAGGATTCTTCAAGGGTAACGTTTCCGGTATCAACGGAAGACAGTTCGACAACGATAAGGACACTCTGACGACCGCATTCTCGATCCAGTACATGTTCGTAAACATCGGATCGTTCGTGGGAACAACGTTCCTGGCTCTTATCGGAACAAAGGGCGCCGGATTCAGAGCTATGTTCCTGGCATGCGCCGTATTCATGCTCATTGACGCTGCATGGTGGCTCTTCGGCATGAGATACCTCGGAGACGCCGGCAAGAAGCCGTTCCTCATCGACAACAGAACAGAGGACGTCGAGAATGCCAACGTCGAAAAGGACAAGAGACCTCTTACAGGACTCGAAAAGAAGAGAGTTGTTGCCATCCTGATCCTGACATTCCTCTCCGGACTGTTCTGGCTCTTCTGGTACCTGCTCTATATGCCTGTATACTACGAGTTCGGTCCGGAATCGCAAGGCGGTATGGGATGGGCCAACTGGATGCTCGGATCTACAAGGACCCTTCAATGATGACAAAGACAGCTCTCGGCATCATGCTGCTTGGACTTGGTGTTGCTATGATGGTTGTCGGCGGAGCACTCTTCCAGAAGACAGGAAAGCCGGTTGGTGTCTGGATCATCATCATGACTGCTATCCTGATGTCTGTCGGTGAGATGCTGTTCTCGCCTCTCGGCAACTCGTTCATCAGCGAATATGCGCCTAAGAAGTATCTGGGAACTCTTCTCGGAGCATGGCCGTTCGTTATCTTCTTCGCAGGACTCGCTTACGGACCTCTCTACAACGTAATGAGAGTTAACTTCATCCGTTCGTTCCTGATCGCTGCTATCATCGTATTCGTAGCAGGCGCCCTGATGCTGTTCAGCAAGAACAAATTCGAGGCTGCTATCCACGGTACAGAAGCAGAAAGAAAAGAGCTTGAAGCAGTTGAGAATATGTAATCAGACTGCATAGTAAATCATATAACCTGCCGCTTTATGCGGCAGGTTATTGATTAAAGAACGTTATTCCTGCAATCACGGAGAATCATATGTTAGGAAAGAAAACAGCTGTAATTTATTTTTCCCGTTCGGGGATCACAAAGAGCCTGGTCGAAAAGTTCCCTGTTGAGGAAGACGACAAGGTGATAGAGCTGATCCCGGCTGAGCCGTACCCGAAATCGTACTTCAAGACACTTGCCAGGGCCAAGGTAGAGATAGAAGGCGGTGTTGAAGTGAAGATCGAGAATGGAAAACAGGATCTGAAGGATTATGACAGGATACTGATCGGATTTCCTATATGGTTCTGGACATGCCCGAAGATCATATCGGATTTTGTTTTTAAGGATAAGACCATATATCCATTCTGCACCAGCGGAGGCATAGACATCACCGAGGCTGTCGATGAGATCAGACGCAGGGCGGACGGGGCAGATGTAAAGCCGGGTAAGAGATTCAGAAAGTATTCTGAAAAAGCATTTACCGGCTGGCTCGAACAGGAGTAAATACATTTATATTTCGTTACATGAGGAGATTTATAAGAGATGAAAAAAGAAATTTTTGAACTCAGAAAACTAATGGCAGAAAACGGCATGGATGCTTACTACATCCCTTCCGGAGACTTTCACAGCTCGGAGTATGTAAATGACTATTTCAAGGCCCGCGAGTTCATGAGCAATCTCACAGGCGAAGCAGGAGACCTGCTTGTTACTGAGGACGGCGCATGGCTGTGGACCGACGGAAGATACTTCCTCCAGGCCGAGACACAGCTTGCCGGGACAGGTATCGAACTCATGAGAATGGCTGAGCCGGGGGTCCCTACGATCGAGGAGTTCCTGACTGAGCTCGTAAAGAAGGCCGGCGGGAAGTACGTCATCGGATTTGACGGCAGGGTCGTGCCTGCGGCATTCGGCCTCGCGCTCGAAGAGATGTTCGGCGGCGATGAGTGGAACGTCAGCTTCAGGACAGACAAGGATCTCGTGGACAGGATCTGGAAAACGAGACCTGAACTCAGGCCAAGCGAAATATGGGACTTCCCTGTAAGCTCGGCAGGGCTCGATACGACAGACAAGCTCGCTGCTGTCAGAAAAGAGATGAAGAAGCAGGGCGCTGACTACATGCTGATCACAGACCTCATGGAGTCCGCATGGCTCTTCAATCTGCGCGCCGCAGACATACTCTACACTCCTGTGTTCTTCTCGTTCACTCTGGTTTCGCAGGACGATGTCAGACTGTACGTAATGGACGGAGCTTTGAAGAAGGGACTTCCGGACAGACTTTCGTTCGTCCAGGTCAGGGACTACAATGATATCTACACGGATGTTTCGAAGCTCGATCCTTCAAAGACCGTATGGTATGATCCGAATTCGTGCAATTACGAGCTGTATAACCGCATGCCTGCAGGCATGAAGAAACACGCTGCTCTCACAGCTGTCGCTCTCATGAAGATCATAAAGAACGACACAGAGATCGCAAGCACGAAGCACGCCCACATCAAGGACGGCGTTGCGGTAACGAAGCTGATCAAGTGGGTCAAGGACAATGTGGAAAAACAGCAGCTGACAGAGATCAGCGTGGCAGACAAGCTCGAGAAGATCTGCCGCGAACAGGAGGACTGCTTCGATCTGTCCTTCGAGACTATCTCCGGCTACGGCCCTAACGGAGCCATCATCCACTACGCGCCTACACCTGAGACAAACGCAGACATAAAGCCTGAAGGCTTCCTGCTTCTCGACTCCGGAAGGCAGTTCATCGACGGCACCACGGATATCACCAGGACCATCGCGGTAGGACCGCTCACACAGGAGATGATCGACGACTATACCTATGTCCTCAAGGCTCACGTGGATGTGCATCTTCTGAAGATGACACCGGGCATGAACGGACTCGATCTCGATGCTGCCGGCAGAAAGGCGCTGAGAGAGGTCGGACTCGATTACAAGCACGGCCTTGCGCACGGCGTAGGTCATGTGCTCGGAGTGCATGAGGGACCTAACACCATCAGAAGAGTGCCGAAGCCTATAGACATCAAGGCGGGCATGGTGATGTCCAACGAGCCGGGCGTATACATCGACGGAAAGTTCGGGATCAGAACAGAGAACCTCATGATCTTCAGCGAAGACGGAGAGGGCAATGTAGTCAATGAGCCTCTTACATGCGTTCCTTACGAGAGAGAAGCCATCAACAAGTCTCTGATGACAGAAGAAGAGATCGCATGGGTCGATAATTATCACGCATGGGTTAGGGATACACTTGTCCCGCTGCTCGATGATGAGACTGCAGAATTCGTAAAGCAGCAGACCATGCCGCTGTAACCGCGGGGAGGACAGACCGGAAATGACTGAAAACGCAAAGAGAGTAGCAAAACTCAGAGAGCTGATGAAGGCTGAAGGGATCGACGCATATGTCATCCCTACAGCCGACTTCCATCAGAGCGAGTATGTAGGGGAGCACTTCAAGGCAAGAGCTTACATCACGGGATTCACAGGATCATACGGCACGGCCGCGATCGCCATGGATGACGCAGGACTGTGGACCGACGGAAGGTATTTCACCCAGGCCAATACCGAGCTCGAGGGAAGCGGCGTGCATCTCATGAAGATGTTCGTCGACGATACTCCTTCGACTACGGAGTGGCTTGCGCAGACCATCCCTTCCGGAGGCAGGGTCGGATTCGACGGAAGAGTCCTGTCCATGGGAGAAGGCCAGGAGAGGTGCTCGGAGCAAAGGGCATAGATATCGAGTACATGGTCGACCTCGTCGACGATGTATGGGAAGACCGTCCGCCGCTTTCGGAGAAGCCGTGCTTCTACCTCGAAGAGAAATGGACGGGCGAGAGCACCGCAAGCAAGCTCGCAAGAGTACGCGCGAAGATGGACGAGTGCGGCGCCACCGTGCACATCATAGCCTCGCTGGACGATGTCTGCTGGCTGCTCAACTTCAGAGGAGATGACATCGATTTCTTCCCGCTGGTGCTCTCATACGCGACAGTATGGAAGGACCACGTCGATCTGTACATGGACGAGCGCAAGCTCAACGACGAGATCAGAGCGCACTTCGCAGAGGACAAGGTGATCGTCCATCCGTATAACGACATTTACGAGGACGTGAAGAAGATCGGCGCGGACGAGACCGTGCTCATCGACCCGATGAAGATGAACTACGCTCTCTACAAATCTCTGCCTTGCAAAGTGGTCGAGGGACCGAATCCGACGATCCTCATGAAGGCCATGAAGAATCCTGTCGAGATCGAAAACATAAAGAAGGCCGAACTCAAGGACAGCGTGGCTCTCACAAAGTTCATATACTGGGTAAAGAACAACTACGACAAGACTGAGATCACGGAGCTCTCGGCGTCGGACAAGCTCACCTCGCTCAGACAGGAGCAGGAGGGATACATCAGAGATTCCTTCGAGCCGCTCCAGGCGTTCGGAGAGCATGCAGCGATGATGCATTACTCGCCGAGTCCGGAGACCGACGTCGTCCTGAAGGAAGGGGAGATGCTCCTCTCGGATACAGGCGGCGGTTATTACGAAGGTTCGACAGATATAACGAGGACCACGGTCCTCGGCCATATCGGACCTCAGATGAAGAAGTACTACACGGCGGTATTCCGCGCCATGCAGCACCTGAGCGCTGCCAACTTCCTCTACGGGAACCACGGATGGTCGCTCGACGTGCTCTGCCGTCAGCCGGTCTGGGACCTCAACAAGGACTTCCAGTGCGGTACAGGCCACGGCTTCGGATATCTCGGGAGCATACACGAGCCGCCTACGGGCTTCAGATGGTACATCGTCCCTTCGAAGAACGAGCATCATCAGTTTGAAGAGGGGATGTGCGTGACCATAGAGCCGGGCATCTATGAAGAGGGAGACTTCGGCATACGTATCGAAAACAACGTGGTGACCGTAAAAGGCGAAAAGAACAAGTACGGACAGTTCATGCACTTCGAGACAATGACATTCGTGCCGATCGATCTCGACGCTATCGATCCCGAAGAGCTCACAAGGTCTGAAAGGGAGTGGCTGAACGACTACCACAGACAGTGCTATGAGAAGCTCAGCCCGTTCATGACGGATGAAGAAAACGAGTGGCTCAAAAAGTATACGCGCGCGATATAGCGTGTTCAGGCAGACGACGTTATAAAAGATTTACATAATGGAGGACGATATGGGAGTATTGAATGATATCGAGCCTAAAGAGGTGTTCAGACAGTTCGAAGCTCTTTCGCAGGTGCCGAGAAGAACATACAGATGTGACAAAATAGGCGACTACTGCGTGGAATTCGCGAAGAAACACAGGCTTGAGTATGTCCGCGATGAAGTGGGCAATGTGGTTATTTACAAGCCGGGCACAGCCGGTTACGAGGACTCTGAGCCTGTCATACTGCAGGGCCACATGGACATGGTGGCAAGCAAGACACCGGAATCCGGCCACGACTTCGACACGGAACCTCTCGAGATCTTCGTGGAGGACGGATACATAGGCGCTAAAGACACGACGCTCGGGGGAGATGACGGAATAGCGCTGGCATATGCCATGGCCATACTCGCGAGCAAGGATATCCCTCATCCTCCTGTAGAGGCGGTGTTCACTGTAGATGAAGAGATCGGTATGGGCGGCGCTCACGCGTTTGACACATCTCTTCTTAAAGGCAGGAAGTTCCTGAACATCGACGGCGAGGAGGACGGCGTTTTCACTGTCGGCTGCGCCGGAGGCATGGTCTGCGACGTGGTGATCCCTGTGTCCCGCAGAGAACGTAACGGCGTCCGCGTGACAATAAGCTCAAAAGGATATATCGGAGGCCACTCCGGCAACGATATCCAGAGGCAGAGAGGCAACGCCATCAAGGACATGGGGCGTATCCTGTATGCGCTCTCAAAGAAGATAGACTTCTCGCTGCTTTCGGTCAACGGAGGCAATGCCGCGAACGTGATCGCGCAGTACTGTACGGCTGAAGTGGTGATGAGCGCCGACAGGGCCGGGAACTTCATAGAGAGACTCAACGAGCTCACTGATACGATCAGAGACGAATACTCAGGCAGCGAGCCGGACCTCGAGATCAGCGCAGAGATCGGTGAAGAAGACGAGCACAGCGTCATGAACTGGGAGAGCACGGTGAACATGATCTGGTATCTGTACGGCGCGCTCGACGGAGTGCAGGCGATGGACCGCAATGTGGAAGGCTCTGTCGAAAGCTCGCTCAATACCGGCATCGTCGCCACTGAAGACGCGGAATGCAGGGTCACATATCAGATGAGAAGCTCCATACTGAGCAAGATGGAGGAAATGCTGCTGAGACTCGGCATGTGGAGCGAGATCGCCGGCGGACATGTGGATATCGATTCATCGTATCCGGCATGGCCGTACAATCCTGTATCCGAGCTGAGACCGCTGATGGTCGAGACATACAAAGAGATGTTCGGCGAGGAGCCTGTGGTGGACGTGATGCACGCGGGACTCGAAGGCGGGATACTGATAGGCAAGGATCCTGATCTCGACATAGTGACGTTCGGACCGGAAATGCTGAACGTGCACACGCCGGGAGAGAGGCTCAGCATAGAGTCGACGGCAAAGAACTGGGAATTCCTGAAGGCCGTTCTTGCAAAGCTGAAATAAGCCGGATAAACCGTAAAAAACTGTAATGTAATAATGACGTCCCCGGGGCATGCTGCCGAAGGGACGTCATTTACTTTGTCTGAATAAGAGCCAGCTGATGCTGTACTACTTCTTACCGAGCTCCTGCGCGCGCTCCGTCGAATTGACGACTGTGTCGATGAACGCGCCTCTTACTCCGTGCTCTTCAAGGGTCTTCATTCCTACGATGGTGTTTCCGCCAGGCGAGCATACCTGATCCTTGAGGAATCCCGGATGCTCACCCGTCTCCATGACCATCTTCGCGGCTCCCATGACTGTCTGAGCGGCGAGCCTCTGTGCTGTCGCGCGGGGCAGACCCTTCACGACTCCGCCGTCTGCGAGAGCCTCGATCACGAGGTAGATGTATGCAGGACCTGCTCCCGAAAGGCCGCAGGCTGTATCGATGAGATTCTCAGGCATCCACTCGACGATGCCGATCGACTCAAAGAGCTTCTGAGCGAATTCCTTCTCCTCTGCTGTGAGGTCCGTGCCGGAATCGAGAGCGAATGCTCCGCAGCCGACGAGGGCAGGGGTGTTAGGCATGAGTCTCAGGAGCCTGAAGCTTCCGCCCGTCATCTCGCGTATGCTGTCTGTCGTTAGACCGGCCATTATGGATATCATGGCTTTGCCGTCAAGAGTGTCGCCGAGCTCCGAAAGAGCGGCGGCAGCGTACTGAGGCTTTACGCATGCGACCAGGATGTCGACTGCCTTGCCGAGCTCCTCGTTGCTGTCCGCGATATTGCAGCCCATTTCCTTATACTTTGCTTTGATCGCGTCGGAAAAATCACTTACGTATATGTCCTCCGCCTTCACAACGCCTGTCTTTACCGCGCCTGAGAGGATAGCTCCGCCCATTGCGCCTGCGCCCAGGAATCCGATCTTCATTTGAGTCCCTCCATTCGATTTCTGCTGTCTCATACTTGTGTTAAACCGCGGTCTAAACCGCATTGCATTATTATTGTATACCTTTTGCGGTATAAGTCAATGCTATTTGGAGTAATCGCGCCGGCCGGCAGATGTGCTATAATATTTCATGAACAGAAACACGACGGAGGACGTGAATAATGAACGATAAGAGCAAGACTGCCGGCAGCGTCATACTGGGGGCATTCGAAGAGAACAGGGACAGGATCGCCATCATGGAGAGCAAAGACTATCCGCAGATCA
>CACYHM010000140.1 GCA_902774195.1 uncultured Eubacteriales bacterium | reverse complement strand
GCTCTCGATGTCGATACGCTCGTAGCGAATGCTGTGGCGTCCGAGGAGATCATAGAGATCAGACCGTAAGGGATCAGAGACTATTGGCTGAGACAAGAGCAATAAAAGAACCTTCAGTAAATAAAGTTTTGACCGTACAGATAGTCACGATGCTGATAAGCGTCATCGCGATGTTTATCGACAGCATCATCGTCAGCCTTTTTCTCAAAGGCGACGCGCTGGCTTCGTACGGTTTTACTATGCCTGTCATTCTCCTGATCACGGCTTTCAGCGGCATGACAGGAAACGGTGTGCAGGTGCTGGCGGGGGAGAGCTCCGGCAGGGGAGATGCTGAGAGGCTGAACAGGATACTGTCCACCGCGCTCGCGGGAGGTGTGACGGGCTCCGCGTTGCTTCTGCTCGTGATGCTGCTGTTTCCGCGGCAGGCAGCGGTGTTCCTTGGAGCCCGGAGTGCTGCCGTTACAGCGATGACGGCTGAATACCTGAGGGGGCTGTGCTTCGCTTTCCCTGCTATAGTGATCATGCTGATCGTACCGGTCTTCATGCAGCTAGGCGGCGGAAGGAAACAGCTGCTCAGGGGAGCGCTGCTTCTGATAGCGCTAGACGTAGCATTTGATCTTCTGAATGTACTCGTGCTGCACGGCGGCATGTTCGGTATGGCTATGGCGACTACCCTGAGTTACTGGATCACGCTGGCTTACAATTATCTCAGTTTCTTTCGCATGAGCAGCTACAGGGTATCTTTCAATGCGGTATCAGGCGCCATAATGAAGGATATATTCCGGTTTGGTATGCTGTATCTGACATATAAGATGTGCCAGGTCATACTCAGTTATGCCATAAACCGCATTCTGGCATCCATGGGAGGCGAGATGTATGTCGCCGCGAATTCGATCATATCCTCGGTCAACCTGGTGACGGGAGCCGTTCCGTCAGGATTCGGGAGCACGACCATCATGATATGCAGCTTCTACTACGGAATGGGCAGCAAAGAAAAGTTCAGGGCGTTCATATCGCAGATCACGAAGCTTTCGGTCAGGCTGGACTCAGCAATAGCAGTCATCAGCATCGCAGCAGCGCCTTTGCTCGTGCTGATGTTCAGGCCGGATACGGCTCTTGTCAGCGATACGGCAGTATTCGGACTCAGGCTGTTTTCGCTCAGCATAATATTCAATACTCTCAACTACATCATAAAGAACAGCTGCCAGTGCGTCAGGAACATCCGGGCGTCCTATGCGATATGCATAATGAACGACCTCGCACTTCCGCTCGCGGCAGCGTTGATCATAGCTCTTCTTCTTCCTGTAAGATGGATATGGGCCGCATATACGATCGGGCAGTTCCTTACATGGATCGCAGTATGGACCCGGGCAGGAGGCTTCAGCAAAGGAGGACTTCGGATTTGGAAATAAAAAACAGTTTTGAGGAATACAGGGACAAGGTTCTCGACGCTGCTTCGGACAGGCCCGGAAAGTACATGATCCGCTGCCTTATGACCAACGGCAGGATCCAGAATATCAAATGGTCGAAATTCCTGAGACTTGCAGAGAAGTTCAGAGAGACCAAAGAAAAATACGGGCTCAGGGACGGTGACAGGGTATATCTGCTGACGCCGTATACAGCGGATGCTCTTCTGAGTTTTGCCGTTCTTTCAGTGAACCATCTGACTGTCGTGTTCGGCGATCCGGGAATCCCGAAGGAGGAACTGATATACCAGACCGGATGTACTGAGGTAAGCGCCGTATTTGCCGACAGGAAGCTCATTCCTGCTCTGGACGGAGTCACTGATGTGCCTGTTTTCAGCACGTTCGGACTCAGGAGCGATATGGCTCTTATACGCGAAGCTGAAAAGCCTCATGCGGAATCCTGTCCGACTTCTGAGATCCTTGCGATAATCTTCTCGTCCGGGACCACATCGCGGATGAAGCCTGTGGAGATAACATACGAAGCGATCCTGCTGTCGCATAAGAGCACTCTTAAGGATGCCGCGCTCGAAGAAGGAGACGCAGACATCCCTAGCGTACTCGTGTTCCCGATGAACCATATCTCAGGCCTGGCTGCATCGATGTCCGTTCTGCAGGACGGATTTACAGCCGCCACGGTGGAGAAACTGGATTCTGCCTCTCTGGTAAAGATGGTCAGCATCTTTGAGCCGAAGACGCTTTCGATGGTGCCTAAGGTACTCGCGATGTTCATAAACCGGCTGGAGGAGGAACTCAGGAAGCAGGGTAAATACGAGCTTTATCTGGCACTCAAGCAAAAGAGCTGCGACGCACGCGAAAAAAACGGGGACCGCGCTATCGGCAGAAAACTCATGGAGCCGTTCCGCCGTTCACTGCTGGGAAAAAACATGAGGAACATATACTCGGGCGGAGGACCGTGCCCGCCTGATCTGGCAAAGGGCATACTGGACCTGGGCTTCAACTTCGTGGTCAATTACTCTTCGACTGAATGCGGCGTGCCTATAGCCCAGACAGACAGCGGCATCAACGACTGCTATGACTGCGTCGGGCGCGCGGACCGCGATCCGAATGTAAGGATAAAGATAAACATGCCTGATGCTGACGGCATCGGAGAGATATATGTAAATTCCCGGTACATCATGAGGGGATATTACAATGATCCCGAAAAGACCGCGGAGGCCTTCGACGGGGAATGGTTCAGGACCGGCGACAACGGATATATCGACGAAAGAGGATATCTGCATATCTCGGGCAGGTCGAAGGACAGCATCATGCTGGAGAGCGGAAAGAAGGTCTCGCCGGATGACATCGAAATTATGCTGATGCCGCTCATGGGACTTGAGATACCTTACTCTGTTGTGGGGGTGACGGACAAAGACAGCGGATACGACAGGATACACATATTCATCGCGGGAGACCTCAGCGCAGAAAAGCAGGCTTCCATATCGGGAGATATACGCAGCTGGCAGCGGACCGAAGCAGCGCTCTATCCTGTAGAAGGCATACATTTCATAAAGGAGCTTCCGAGGACATCGATAGGAAAGATCAAAAGAGTGAAGCTCAGGGAGATGGTAATGTCCGGAGAGATCCCTGAAGAAACGGTAAGCATCAGTGCTGCTCCTGCCGGAGAGACCGCAGCAGCGGGAGACTCCGTGCTCGACAGGGTCAACTCCATCGTGGCCCGTGTTGCCGGGCTGGAGAAGGCTCCCGAAGGCTCCGAGGATCTTACGAACGATCTGGGACTGGATTCTCTTGCGATGCTCGAGATATGCAACGAGATAGAGAATGAGTTCGGAGTGTTCATAGGCAGCTATATGCGCGTGCTTCCGAACACCAGGGAGATAGCGGACTACATCGGGGATCCTTTCTTTCAGCAGATGCTGGAGGAAAGGAAGAAACAGCAGGAGGAGAGCTTCGACGCATTCGAGTTCCCGGCGCCGCGCACTGAAGAACACAGGAAGGCTTTCGAAAGCTATCTTGACAAATACCGCAGCGAGCTGGACTTTGAAGTTCGCGGACTCGAAAACATCGAAAAGGGAGAATCCTATATATTCTGTCCTAATCATCAGACGCACGCTGACGGGCTCTGGGTGTGGCTCGCTCTCGGAGACAAATGCCCGCCTCTTGACAGTATCGGCTGCATGGCAAAGGCAGAACACCTCGATGATCCGGAATCGGCGTTCAGGATGACTGTCCTCGGCGGCATCCCGGTAGACAGGGACGGCAATACCATGGACTCGTTCAGACGATCCATAGACTATATCCGCGAAGGAAACAGTTTTCTGATCCATCCGGATGGCACCAGGACAAGGAACGGAAGGCTGGGAGAGTTTAAAGATGGGGCCGCTCAGATGGCGATAGATTCAGGTGTGAGCATCGTTCCTGTGGCAATAGACGGCGGACTCGATGTATGGAGCTATGACATGGAGAGACCGGAAACGAAAGATCCGGAGACCGGAGAGAAGAAAAAGCTCAGGATCACATTCTGCAGGCCGATCAGTCCGGATGCGGGCAGCGCCGGAAAGATCACGGCGATGGTCAGAAGAGCCATAGCTGCTCATCTGGCAGCTGAGCGATGAGAATATCTTGACAGTGAAAATCCAAAGTGTTAGGATTTTCGGGTAATAAAACGATGACGAGGACAGTAAGCTCACCAACGGGTCCTTCCAGAGAGGGATGGCAGCTGGAATCATCCCAGGTCCCGGTGTTCTGAAAACCACCT
>CACYHM010000139.1 GCA_902774195.1 uncultured Eubacteriales bacterium | reverse complement strand
GCGGCATATGTTCTTTTCTTCATCTGCCCGGAGGCTCTCGGGAGCGGGAGCGGACTGGTCGCACAGATCAGCCGCGGGGACTTCGCGCTCAAAGCGCTGGCGGTCCTTCTGCTGATCAAGTTCGTGTTCTCGACTGCGAGCTTCGGCTCGGGTTCGCCGGGAGGGATATTCCTGCCTCTGCTGGTGCTCGGCGCGCTGACAGGAGGGCTGTACTCGGGACTGCTGGGACTCGCGGGTCTGGATCAGAGCTACGTGACCGGCTATGTGGTCGTGGCTATGGCAGGGTACTTTGCCGCAATAGTGCGCGCGCCTGTGACGGGAGTCGTGCTCATAACAGAGATGACAGGTGACTTCACGAGCCTGCTGCCGCTGGTGCTCACATCGCTTACCGCGTATGTGACCGCGGAGGCGCTCGGAGCCAAACCGGTATACACGCAGCTCCTAGAGCGCAGCCTCGGAAAGCCGTCAGCGGGCAGGAGCTCGCTGCTCCGCGACCGCAAGACCGTTCTCGATACAGAGGTCCACGTGGGCTCACACATGGACGGAAGGCGCGTGGCGGACTTCGGTCTTCCGCTGGGGACCCTGATAGTTTCCGTCACAAGAGACGGCGTCGAGATAATCCCCGACGGAAACACCATACTGAGAGGCGGCGACGAGCTCGAGATACTGACCCGCGAAAACGATATCGCCGATGTAGAGTCCATAGTCGATGAGACCTGCCATACTGTCGAGTGACCTGCATGACGATGCAAACAGCATAGCTTGTACATTTTACGAACACACAACAAGTCCGGCGCTGTGATAAACTGTGCATTAAAGAAAAAAGGAGGGACAGCTCATGTGCTTATCTACCGTATATAAAAATGAAGTGAACGATGCGAACCTGCTCGCTAAGAACGTGGCGGACATCAAAATGGAGAACGGTCAGATCATATTCACCGACCTGATGGGCATCCGCACGGTCTTTGACGGCTCGCTCGAAAAGATCGACCTGATGGATAACTATGTCATCGTCAGAGAATAGAAAGAAGGAGAATATGTATTATAACGATTTCAAAGATCTGAAGCTGTCAGCCCTCGGTCTCGGCTGCATGAGGCTGCCGGTCATAGACGGCGACGAGAACAGACCCGACCCGGCAGCTGTGCAGGAGATGGTCGACTACGCGATGGCCAATGGAATAAACTACTACGACACCGCGTGGGGCTATCACGGAGGCAACAGCGAGAGCGTTGTCGGAGAGGCTCTGTCGAAGCATGAGCGCAGCAGCTTTTATCTCGCGAGCAAGTTCCCGGGCTACGAGCGCGAAAACTTCGATAAAAAAGAGGAGATCTTCGAGAAGCAGCTTGAAAAGTGCAGGACTGATTACTTCGATTTCTACCTCTTCCACACGGTCACCGAAGAGAACATCGAGTGGTATCTGGACGATGAGCTGGGACTCATGGACTATCTGCTCAAACAGAAAGAGGCGGGCAGGATACGCCACCTCGGCTTCTCGTGCCACGGCTCTTTCGAGACGATGCACCGCTTCGTGAAGAAGTACTACGAGCATATCGAGTTCTGCCAGATCCAGCTCAACTACATAGACTTCGAGTTCCAGGATGCCAGGAGCAAGGTCGAATACCTCAACAATCTCGAAATGCCTATATGGGTAATGGAGGGACTCCGCGGCGGCAAGCTCGCTCAGTCCTGTCTCGGCGGAGAGAAGATCCTCGCTAAGAGCAACCCGGATTATACGCCGGCGAACTGGGCTTTCGCATTCCTCGAGACCATACCGGGAGTCACTATGATACTTTCCGGCATGTCGAACATGGAGCAGCTGAAGCAGAACATAGAGTTCTTCAGCGAAAAGAAGGAGATATCCGATGACGACATCGCGACGCTTCTGACCGCGGCCCATTTCGACATCCAGGGCAAGGGGACGGTCCCGTGCACGGCCTGCAGGTACTGCACGACGAAGTGTCCGCAGCAGCTCCCAATACCGGAGCTCTTCGGAGAATACAACGACTACGTGTATAACGAAAAGGAAACGGTCCCGCGCAGCGACCTGGCGTCCTTCCCGGAGGACAAATGGCCGGGAAACTGCATCGGGTGCGGGGAATGCGCAAAGGTGTGCCCGCAGCGCATAGATATACCGGAGATAATGAAGAAATTCGCGGCCATGATAAAATGAGCCAGAATGACCGGTCCGTTTTGGATCGTTGCAAAGAGAAAGGGAGAGAAGTATGTATTACAACAAATTCCAGGACAAAGAACTTTCGGCCCTCGGCTTCGGCTGCATGAGGCTCCCGGTCATAGACGGAGATGACAACAGACCGGACCAGGCGGCCGTGCAGGAGATGGTCGACTATGCGATGGCGCACGGCGTCAACTACTACGACACGGCATGGGGCTATCACGGCGGCAACAGCGAGACCGCTGTGGGAGAAGCTCTCTCGAAATACGACCATAAGGATTTCTGCATCGCGTCGAAGTTCCCGGGCTACGACCTTTCGAACTTCGGAAAGCACGAGGAGATCTTTGAGAAGCAGCTCGAAAAGTGCAAGGTGGACCACTTCGACTTCTACCTCTTCCACAACGTATGCGAGACCAACATCGATGCTTACGTGAACGATGAGTTCGGCCTGCGCGAGTATCTGCTCGAGCAGAAGAAGAACGGCAGGATCACTCACCTCGGATTCTCCTGCCACGGCACATACGAGACGATGATGAGATTCCTCGAAAAAAACGGAGACATCGTGGAGTTCTGCCAGATCCAGCTGAACTACCTCGACTACGAGTTCCAGAACGCAAAAGCCAAGGTCGAAGAACTCAATAAGAGGGGCATCCCTATCTGGGTAATGGAGGGCCTGCGCGGCGGCAAGCTCGCTCAGTCCTGTCTCGGCGCAGAGAAGGAGCTCGCAAAGCTCAGACCGGACTTCACGCCTGTAAACTGGGCATTCTCGTACCTCGAGTCCGTGCCTGGTGTCACCATGATACTCTCGGGCATGTCCAGCCTTGAGCAGATGAAGCAGAACATCGCCTTCTTCGAAGAGAAGAAAGAGCTCAGCGAAGAAGAGGTCTCCATCCTGATGACTGCCGCCCACAACGACATCCGGGCCAGAGAAGGCACGGTGCCTTGCACAGCCTGCAGATACTGCATGCCTAACTGCCCGATGGAGCTCGAGATACCGAGACTGCTCGAGCTGTACAACGAGCACGTATACACGGAGGGCGGATTCATCGCGCCGATGGCTCTCGCGGCCTTCCCGGACGACAAGAAGCCTTCGGCCTGCATCGGATGCGGAGCCTGCGCAGCGGTATGCCCTCAGACGATCGACATCCCGGGAACGATGGCGAAGTTCACTGAACTGCTCTCGAAGTGAAAATAAGGAAGCAGCAAAGAAGATAAAATGAAATACGCTGTTGCTTCGACACTGGTGCTCGCTTTGAGCATAGCTGCGGGGATCGCTCTGACGCGGCGGATATCTGCCGGCAAAGAGTATTCGCCCCTCAAAAAGATACTGATTACGGCTGCGGTCAGCATGATACTGATCGCCGCCGGTCTTTTTGCATATCTTGAAGTGTATTACCACGCGGACAGCGAGGTGGATGAGTACCTGAAAAGCGGCAGCGGAGTGAAGGTCAGCGAAAGCAAAGATGCGTACTTCTTCGACGGACCGGGAAGCGAAAGCGCTGTCGTATTCTATCCCGGAGCCAAGGTCGAGGAGACCGCGTACGCGCCTCTGATGTTCCGCCTTGCACGGCAGGGGACGGACTGCTTTCTGCTGAAGCTGCCGTTCCGCATGGCCATTTTCGAACCGAACGCTGCAGATGATGTGACCGGAGCATACGATTACGATCACTGGTATCTGATGGGGCATTCCCTCGGAGGGATCGTCGCCGCGGAATACGATGCGAAGAATACCGCAGAAACAGACGGAGTCATATTGCTGGCGTCCTACCCGACCGTACCTGTCCCGAACAGCGAAAAGCTGCTGAGCATATACGGCTCGAATGACGGCTGTCTCAGCAGGAACGAATACCGCGGGTCGAAGGGGCTGTGGCCGAAGCTCAAGACCGAGCTGATCATCAACGGAGGCAACCACGCCGGCTTCGGATATTACGGACCGCAGAAGGGAGACGGAGAGGCCGGAATAAGTCCGTATGAGCAGCAGAGCTGGACCATAGATTCTATAAAGAAATTCA
>CACYHM010000138.1 GCA_902774195.1 uncultured Eubacteriales bacterium | reverse complement strand
CATGATACTTCCTCCTTGAACAGTCCTTTACTTGTTCTGAGCTGCGTAGTAGTTCATCAGGCAGCCGTCGAGTATTATCTGCTTTTCATCTTCTGTGAGTCCCTTCACGTAAAGCGTAAGATCGCTCACCTTTCCGTCCTTTCCTATCACCTTTGCGGCTATCTCTTCCCTGCCGGCTTCTACAGCTGCGCGGATGCCCGGCACGAAGACCAAGTCGCCCTCTTCATATGGGAACTCGTCCCCCTCTGCCAAGGTGAACGGCAGTATGCCCCAGTTGATGCAGTTGCTGCGGTACCTCTTGGTCGCGTACTCGTAGCATATGTTCAAGCCTCCGAGCACCTTCTGGCAGGAAGCGGCCTGCTCGCGCGCCGAGCCGTCTCCCGGCTTGTTCGCGAAGACACAGGAGCCGAACTGTGTGTTTTTCAATAGCTCGTCCGCGTTTCCGACAGCGGAAAGCGCCTTTATGATCTTTTCAGGCTTTTCACCTGCGCGGCGCGCGGCCTCATCGGCAGCGACAGCCTTCGAGCGTCCGACGTATTCAGGCACACGGCGCGACAGCGCGAATTCCGAGAGCCTGAGCGGGTTGCTCCTGTACGAACTGGTCTCGCCCGAAGGTATGAGTTCGTCCGTGGTCGTGACCGGGTCTCTTATGACCGCATCGAGCTCGAGCAACATGTTGTCTGCAAGCTCGTACATCTTCGGCCAGTCTGTGATGTTAGGTCCGAGTATGAGTTCGGCATTCGGGTCAGCTTTTCCGAAGCCGTAGTAGCAGCGGTTCTTATACACCTCGTTGTCGAAGGTGTATGGGACCTGCTCTGTGTCGTAGTCTATGTCAGTGGCGGCCGTTATGTATCCGCCGTTCCTCGCCGTAGCTGCGATCGAGCGCGAGTCCATCAGGGCCACGCCGCTGATCTGTCCTTCGCCCGGCTTCGAGCCTTCTCTGTTAGGAAAGTTCCTCGTGGTATGGCGAAGCGACAGGCCGTTGTTGGCCGGCACATCGCCCGCGCCGAAGCACGGTCCGCAGAACGAAGGCTTGATGACGGCTCCCGCTTCGAGCAGAGCCTCCGTCTTGCCCGCTCTTGTGAGGGCCAGGCTAGTAGGGACGCTTGTCGGGTATACCGACAGCGAGAAATATCCGTTGCCGGTGCTTCCGCCCTTCAGTATGTCGGCAGCCTCGACTATGTTGTCGAAGATACCGCCTGAACAGCCTGCGATTATGCCCTGATCCGCCAGCACTCCTTTTTTGCTCACCTTTGAGCGAAGGTCGAGGTAGCCCGCGATTATGCCCTGATCAGCGAGCACTCCTTTTTTGCTCACCTTGGAGCGGAGGTCGAGCTTTGCCTTAGGGAACTTCTTCGCCGCCTCTTCCTCTACGCCGGCGAGTATCTCATCGGCGTTTTCGAGGAATTCGTGTATCGTATACGCGTTCGACGGATGGAAAGGAAGGGCTATCATCGACTCCATCTTGTCGAGTTCGATAGTTATCATCGCATCGTAGTAAGCGCCCTCCTCAGGCTCGAGTTTTCTGTAGCACTGCGGACGCTTGTGTATATCGTAGTATTTCTTTATCTCGTCATCGGTCGCCCAGATCGAGGACAGGCAGGTGGTCTCGGTAGTCATCACATCGATGCCGCTTCTGAAATCGTACGGCAGGTATTTGAGACCCGGTCCCGCGAACTCCAGCACCTTGTTCTTCACAAGGCCTTCTCCGAAGGTCTCCTTTACCAGCGCGATGGCGACATCGTGAGGTCCTATGCCCTTTTTAGGCTTGCCCGTGACATAGCAGAGCACCACCTCAGGAGGAGTGATGTCCCAGGTGTTCTTCAGCAGCTGCTTTACCAGCTCAGGACCGCCCTCGCCGACTCCCATAGTTCCGAGAGCCCCGTAGCGCGTATGGCTGTCCGAGCCGAGTATCATGCTGCCGCACGCGGCCAGCTCTTCCCTGGCATAGGAGTGGATGACGCTCTGGTTGGCCGGGACGTATATGCCGCCGTACTTCTTTGCCGCCGAGAGGCCGAAGACGTGGTCGTCCTCGTTGATCGTACCGCCCACGGCGCAGAGACTGTTGTGGCAGTTTGTCATAGCATAAGGAATCGGGAACTCCTTCAGGCCGCTTGCTCTGGCCGTCTGGATGATCCCGACGTATGTGATATCGTGTGAAACGAGTGCGTCAAATCTGATATGGAATATACCGTCATCGCTCTTTTCGCGGTGCGCGTTCAGTATCTGATATGCGATCGTTCCGTTTCTTGCCGCAGTCTTGTCTGCGATATTATCTGCCTTTTGCGGAGCCCCTTTGATCCACTGAGTGCCCTGCTGATGATACCTGATCATTGTTTCCTCCCTCCTGAAACAACACTGTGCTTAGCGGGAAGATTTCGAACGTCTCCCCATTATCTGATTATAGAATCTGCAACAGATTATTACCAATACATTTTTGTAAAAAAAACGATGATGGCTGTCATTTGCAAAAGCCAGCCGCACGTAAAAAGCCTGCCCGGGCGGACAGGCTAAATACTCTGTGACTTTACGGCAACGCCGTATGTTCGGGAGGGAAGCCTCTATCGGAGGAGCTCAGCCTCCGGAGATCAGACTTCCCGACATTGCGGCAACGCCGTATGTTCGGGAGGGAAGTCTACTTCCAGCAATCCACCTTGTCTTCGCTCAGACCGATATCAGCAGCCTTGAAGTGAGGCGCCTTGCCTTCCTTCTTCTGCTTTGTGTAGTCGTCGAGCGCCTTTACGGCAACGCCGCCGAGGATCGCAATGGTAGGGATGTTGCATACTACCATGAGTCCCTGGAACATGTCGGCTGTATCCCATACAAGGCCCGCGCTCGAGATCGCTCCGAGGAATACGAGCACGATGGCGATGATCCTGAAGATGGTGACTTCCGTCTTGGTCATGTCTCTCTTGAGGATGAACGCGAAGCAGCCCTCGCAGTATGAGTAGTTGCCGATCAGTGTAGTGAAAGCGAACAGCGTCATCGAGATAGCGATGAAGACCGGTCCGAAGCTTCCGAGCGCTGTCTGCAGGCATGTCTGTACATATCCGGCAGCGTTGGCTCCGCCGTCCTCAAGCACGTAGTCGGACGGTTTTACCTGCATCGTGGACAGGCACATGAATGCTGTTGCAGAGCAGATCAGCAGTGTATCGATGAATACGGACCTCTCTTGAGTCCCCACATGATGACAGATCCGGTGAATCCTCCGAAGATAGCCTTGAAGTCGAACGCTGTGCTGAAGATCAGTCCGAACATAGCTCCGAGGTTCCTTGCGTTGAGGACCAGAACTACGAGCGACATCGCTACATAGATGACTCCCATCACAGGTACGAGGAATCCGGTCACATCCGTCAGCTTCTTTGCACCTCCGAGGATGGTGGCTGCGAAGAATACGGCGAGGATGACTCCGATGACCATCGGTGTCGACTTCTCGTTGTAGAAGCTGAATGTCGCAAATGTCGACTGCAGGTTGAATGCGGCGAGCATGTTGTATCCTACGGCATATGTGAAGATGATCAGTACCGAGAACAGCACGCCGAGCCATCTCTGGCCGAGAGCGTTCTGCATATAGTACGAAGGTCCGCCGTAGTATGTGCCGTCATCAGCTTTCTTCTTATAGATCTGAGCCAGTGTCGACTCGATGAATGCGTTTGCGCCGCCGAAGATAGCGGTGATCCACATCCAGAAGATGGCTCCGGGTCCGCCAAGGATGATAGCGGTACATACACCGATGATGTTTCCGGTTCCTACACGGGAAGCCGTCGAGACCATCAGCGCTCCGAATGACGAGATACCCTTTTCATCAGCAGGCTTCTCGCTTACGACTTTGAACATCTCTCCGAACATACGGACCTGTACGCACTTTGTTCTGATCGTAAAGTAGATGCCTACCGCGATCAGGAACAGAGGAACGATGTAAGGCCTGTAGAGGATGTCGTTCATAAATCCTACAAAGTTGCTCATTGATTCTCTCCTTTTCTTATTTTTGTTCTTTCAACAGTTATATATCCCGGGGACGGCTGACGTGCATACAGCAGTCCCGCATGCATGGGTATATTTTATCAAGCCAAAATACCGCTTGTCCACATTATCTGATGATTAAATCGTAAACTGCTTCCAATATTTTCGCCCTCACACGGGACTTTCCGTATTGACCCGGCTGTCTGAATCGGCTAAACTTGGATTGTATACAATAATGCCAATCGTATGGAAGATCGAGGTGCATCATGGATATCAAAAACGGAAGCAGATCCGCGCAGCCTTTATCCGCAGGCCTGTATACCGAGCTTCAGAAGGACATACTGTCCGGAGCTCTCCCCGATAAAAGCAAGCTTACGGAGCAGGCTGTATGCAAAAGGTATAACGTGAGCCGCACTCCCGTAAGGGAGGCCCTGAGACAGCTTGAGGCGGACGGTCTCATCGAGAACATCCCCAACAGAGGAGCGTATGTCACCGGTCTTTCAAAGCGCGACATCTCCGATCTGTTCGATCTGCGTGCTCTGTTCGAGGTACAGGCTGTCGAGTGGGCGATAAAGCGCATGAGGAGCGAAGAAATCGACAGCCTCGCAGAGGTCATGGAATTCATGGAATTCTATACTCTCAAGAAGGATGCCGCCAAAGTCCTCTCTTTCAATTCGCGCTTCCACAGCCTCATCTATGAAGGCACCGGCAACCGCAAGCTGCAGAGATCTCTCGAGGTCTATCAGACGTATCTGAAATACTCGGCGCCTCACAGGTCCTATACCGAAAGCGATCTGAAGACCATACTCGAGGAGCACAGGGCCATATACGAGGCTTTTGAGTCGAGAAACGCCGCAGCGGGACGCAAGGCGATGGAATATCACATGGAGCAGTCGAAGCTGCGCCGCATGGTGGACTTTTTCTGAATCCGGGCCCTACATCATCCCGATGATGAGTTCCAGCACGAACACCGTGACGCAGCATGCGGCTGCGACATAGATCAGGTCCGCGCCGAGCCAGGCGGCGATCACGCCCACGATCAGAGCGGCAGCGCCTGCCAGAGGCTCGTCAGTCGCCTGGACTATTGCCGGGAATGTCATGACAGCCAGCGTCACGTACGGCACATAGTAAAGGAAGGACTGCACGAAGCGGTTCTGTATCGGCTTTTTCATGACGAGCGACGGGATGACCCTCATGCACCATGTCGTGAATGCCATTACGAATATATACAGATAGATATCCGGCTTCACGCTGCACCTCCTTCCCCTGAGGCCCCTCTGCCGGACTCAGGATCATCCTCTCCGGCACCGCGCGGAAAGATAATGGCGAAGAGCGCGGATATAGAAACAGTCAGTATGATGGTGCGCGTGCCCGCAGAAAGATCCATGAACGCGGGAACGGCCGATGACGCATAAGAGCATGCAAAGCTCGCTGCTACGGCGGCGAGCACTTTTTTGTCTTTGCGCGACTGCGGCACTATCACCGCAAGGAACATCCCGAAGAGCGCCACGCTCAGGGCGCTTACCACGTTGTCAGGCAGTATGCTGCCCATACTGATGCCGACCGCGGTCCCCGCAGCCCACATCGGCACCGCCGTCAGAAGCGCCCCGAAAGTGAACCAGGGATCCGGCACGCCCGGGCGGGCTATGGTCACACCGAAGATCTCATCCGTGATGCAGCTGCCCACAAGTATGCGCCTTCCCAGGCCGGTGCCCTCAGGCATCCTCTGATTGAGCGCAAGGCCCATCAGTATGTATCTCAGATTGGTTATGGCCGTCAGTATTATGAGCTGCAGCAGGGTCGCGTTGGCAGCATAGATCGAAAAGCCTATGTACTGGCCCGCCGATGCGTACGTCAGCAGGCTGGCCAGGAATCCCTGGAACGGCGTGAAGCCGTAGCCTCTCGCCGCGATGCCCAGTGAAAAAGCGACAGCAAAATAACCGAGTCCGATCGGGAGCCCGTCTCTGACTCCCTCAAGGAACACGGTTATATGGCTGATCCTTAATTCCTCTTTTTCTCTGATCCCCCTGCTTTTCATCCCTTTACCCTTCTTTTTCGTCCGGGTTATCTCAGTTTTTCCTCGTTGTCCGGCTCCTCAACGTCCCACGCATCGAGCGCTTTGCTGAGGTTCACGATGAAGTCCTGCACGTTAGTTACGATGCCTTTCGCACTCAGACTGCCCCTGTCGGCAAGCTTGTTGATCGTGAACTCGGATATGTCCACACAGTAGAAGAACACCGGTCTGACCGTGCCGTCCTTCATTACGCGGTAAGAAGGCGTCATATTCCCGACCGCGATCGAGTGCAGCATGGTCGCCATGCAGATGACTGTCGTCGCGCCCCTGACCTCGGCCCTCATTCTGTCCTGGGCCTGGTAGACATCCCCGTACACCTCAGGTAGCGGTCCGTCGTCCCTGATGGATCCCGCAAGCACATACGGGACGTTGTTCTTCTCGCAGGCAGCCATGATGCCGCCCGACAGACCTTCTTTCTTCAGGAACTCCTTGATGCTGCCGCGGTATCTCACGCGGTTGATCGTTTCGAGATGATTGTAGTGTCCGTTATGCACGCTTTCCTGAGTATAGATATTCTGCCCGAGAGCCGTGTCCAGATATGCTCCTTCGAGATCGTGCGTCGCAAGAGCGTTGCCCGCCAGCAGAGCGTGCACGTAGCCCTTGTTGATGATCCCGGCGAAGGCCTTTCTGGCATCGTGGTCGAAGGCGAACGCAGGTCCCATGACCCATACGATCTTTCCGTTGTCCCTGTCGTGCTTCAGTATCTCGTAGAGTTCATCGTAATCCACGGAGAAGGCAGTCTCCCTTGTCCTTGAAGTCCTGAACGCGAAGACGTCCTTCTGCTCCGCCTCGCCGCCGGTGAATCCGTGCGGGTAGACATATATGCCGTCCTCGCAGTCCTCCGTCCTTCCGACAGCGACCAGATCGTTCTTCATGAGATTCCTGAACTCCACCACCACGATGCGGCCGTCCCTGAGAACAGGAACGCAGTCCATCCTGCTTTCTTCCGCGAGCAGCCATTCGCCGTCGACCTTGAAGTATTCAGGGTAGATGCTCATCGCATGGAAGTTCTGCGGCGCAACTCCGTCGCAAGGAGCCTTTTCGAACACGCACTCAGGCGCGTTCCTGAACTTTTCCTGCGTAAGATCCGGATGGGTGTACCTGTATTCTTTCATAGCTGTCCTTTCGTAGGTGAATCAGTATTCGATGTGAGTATCCATATATTTCTTCCAGATATCCTCCGGCACCAGCCTGCCGCCGGTAGCCCAGCATATCTGAGCCGAGTTCGCGAGCTTTTCCTCGTCGAGACCGTGCAGATGCAGATACGCCTTGCCCGCCTCGTACTCCCTGAGCCTTGCAGGGCCGATGAAGGCCGCGCAGCTCGACGGTTCGATC
>CACYHM010000137.1 GCA_902774195.1 uncultured Eubacteriales bacterium | reverse complement strand
TTGATGTTGAAGTAATCGGCTCCGCCCGAGAAGCTGATCCTGAGTTTGCCCTTGAACTGCTTTGTGATCTTTTCTGCCAGATAGATCGTCAGCGGGAAGAGGCTCCTTCCGGACATGTACATCTCTTCTGAAGGGAGCTCGCCTGCCTTCACATCTACCGGGAAGGTGTTCGTGAGCTTTACTCCGAACTCGAGGCCCTTCTCATCGCAGAGCTTCTGCAGACGCTCGAACATCGGCACCGCATCCTCCCACTGGAGGTCTTCGAGGAAGTGATGATCGTCGAATGCTATGTAGTCGAATCCAAGAGAATCGAGGCGCTTTCTGGCAAACTCGTAGCCGAGCAGAGTCGGATTGCACTTGATGAATGTATTGAGGCCTTTTTCTTTTATCAGATACGACGCGATCCTTTCGATCTCATCAGGCGGGCAGCCATGCAGCGTCGACTCCGTGATCGATTCCGAGATCCTTGCAGGGATCGCCTTTATGAAGACCTCGTCGACGTTTTTGAGTCTTCCGTCCTTAACGGCTGCAAGCGACTCAGCCATCGCCTCTTTGAAAATGTCTGTATCCGAAGCATCCTTCATGCCTTCGATGAACTTATCGATCTTCTCGGTCTTGATGCCCTCGAGGTCGTAGCCTACCGACATATTGAAGACGAAAGCGTCAGGATCGCCGAGTCCGAGCTCCTTAGCCAGGATCTTGCAGACGAACCATGCCTTTACGTATTCCTCAAATGCCTGAGGCACGTAGAGCTCAGTCGACCACTCGCAGTTGTAGCACTCGTCGGATGCGTTGATGCAAGGCTTTGCCACGCATGCTGCAAGCTCGGCGCCGTCCATCTGCTGGACCGTCTTGAGTTCGAAGAATCTCGAGCCCGCAACATAGGACGCGATGATGTTCTGAGCAAGCTGCGTATTAGGACCGGCTGCAGGCCCGTAAGGCGATTCGATCTTTTCTTCGAATATCGGCAGCGCCTGTCCGTTTGTGTGTTTTACCATCTTGGAAACACCGAAAATGCTTCCGCTTCTGCCGTACTCCTCGAGCACCCAGTTGAGAAGATGCTTATACGGCATAGGTCTCATAATATCACTCATATTACTTTTCCCTCCTGTTGAAAGATCCTAGTACTTTCTGTGGTTGAGCTCGCCCCAGAGTTTCTTGCTCTGCTCGAGCGTCCATGCGTTTATAGCCTCTTCGTCTATGCCGACGAATTCTCTGTCTTTGTAGAGGACCTTTCCGTTGATGATCGTGGTCCTGCAGTTCTTGCCCATCATTCCGAAGATCATGTGGCCGTCGATGTTGTCCGCCGAGAACGGTGTGAACGGCTTGTAGTCCATGACGATAACGTCGGCGGCAGCGCCCTCCTTCAGGATGCCGAGAGGCTTCTTGAAGTATTTGGCGGCGATCTTCCTGTTGTTCTCGAAGAGCATGGTCACATCCTCGCCCCACGCCACGTTAGGCATAGCTGCGTTGTGTCTCTGGATGATCAAGAAGACCTTGAGGCTCTCGAGCATGTCGTGCGTATAGGCGTCCGTGCCCATTCCGACCGTGATGCCCTTTGCCATCATCTGGAGCACAGGAGCGCAGCCTACGGCGTTGCCCATGTTGGACTCAGGGTTGTTGACCACCATCGTGCCCGTCTCCTTGATGATGTCCATCTCGGCAGGGCTCACGTGGATGCAGTGCCCGAGCAGTGTCTTCTCGCCCAGGATGCCGTTGTAGAGGAGCCTGTTGACAGGCCTGCAGCCGTAATTCCTTAGGCTGTCGTAAACATCGTTCATGCCCTCGGCGATATGGATATGGAAGCCTGTCATGCCGTCATTGGCCTCTACCATCTTTTCGAAAGTCTTGTCAGAGATCGTGAACAGAGCGTGTCCGCCGAACATGGCCTTGATCATGTCATCGTCCTCGTCCTTTGCCCACTTCGCGAAGTCCGCGTTCTCCTTTATGGCCTGCGCTGTCTTTTCCTCTCCGTCTCTTTCGGAGACCTCATAGCAGAGGCAGGATCTCATGCCGAGCTCCTTTGCGACGTCCTTGATCGCAAACAGCGACCCCGGTATCTCGCAGAAGCTGGCGTGGTGGTCGAATATGGTCGTTACACCGTCTCTGATGCAGTCGAGGATGGTGGCATACGCACTGGCCTTCGTTCCGTCTATCGTCAGATGGCGGTCTATGTTCCACCACATGCCGTCGAGTATCTCGAAGAAGTTCGTCGGATTGTGGCCTTCTATGGCAAGGCCTCTCGCAAGGCCTGAGTAGATATGAGTGTGCGCGTTGATGAGGCCCGGCATTATGATGCCGCCCTTCGCATCGACGAATTCGGCGTCAGGATAAGCCTTTTTCATGTCCGCGAGAGTTCCCACCGCCTTGATGACTTCGCCGTCAGTCACGACAGCTCCATCCTTAAGATAAGGAAATTCAGGGTCCCTCGTTATCACCTGTCCATTACCTATTAAAAGCATCTTTCATCCTCCTCTCTATGATAACGTTTTGATTATCTATTTGATCTTTCCCAGTTCGCGGAGTATCTTCTCCGGTGTCATCGGCCAGCTCCTCATCCACACGCCGCAGGCATCGTGGATGGCGTTTCCTATGGCAGGAGCCGCGCCGTTGCATGCGATCTCTGAGATCGACTTGGCGCCGAACGGTCCGTCCGGATCATCCACATCTATGAGCACGGCCTTGAAGTCATCAGGCTGTTCCGAGATCATCGGAACACCGTAATCTGTCATCGTCGCGTTCACGCAGCGGCCTTTCTCATCGAGTATCATGTCCTCGTAGAGCGTGTGGCCGATGGACTTGAGCGATGCTCCGTACATCTGGCAGAGAGCCGCCTCAGGATTGATAGGCGTGCCTGCATCCTGTATCGCGTAGAACTTCTGGACCTTCACCTCGCCCGTCCTGACATTCACAGCGACCTGAGCGAAATGTGCTCCGTACGGTACTGACGATGCCGCCGTCGTGAAGCTTCCCGGAGCGATGAGAGGTCCGCGTCCGGTCCCGGATGTAGATGTGTGGATTATGTCGTAGAACGACAGCACTTTGCCGGTCTTCTTCGACTTCACCTCGCCCGGCCATACTATCTCCATGTCATCGACGGACTCTTCGAGCTGGTACGCGGCCTCATCGAGTATCTTGTCCTTCAGATTGGTGGCTGCAACTACGGCAGCGTTGCCGCTGAAGAATGTGCCCGACGATGCGTATGAGCCTGTATCGAAAGCGCCGGAGTCGGTGTCGCCGGATATGACCGTGATCTTATCCATAGGCACGCAGAGTATGTCGCTCGTGACCTTGGCGATGATGGTGTCAAGGCCGGTGCCGATGTCGGCAGCTCCGGAGAGCACGATTATCGAGCCGTCCATCTCGAGCTTTGCCACAGCGTTCGCGTGATCGAGCCCCGGAAGTCCGGACCCCTGCATGATCATCGCAAAGCCCTTGCCGATCTTCCAGTCAGGGTCGCCGCTTTCGACCCTCTTGCCCCACTCTATCATCTCGCAGCCCTTCTCGACCGCTTCGCGGAGCCCGCACGATCCTACAGGCACGACGTTTCCTTCACGGCCTTCGCCTAGCCCCTTCAGGATCTCGAGCATGTAGCCTTCCTCGACGTGGTTTTTGAGGACCATGTCCTTGTAGTCCACACCGAGCTTTTCGGCGAGCTCGCACATCGCCATCATGAGGCCGTATGTGCCCTTAGGCGTGCCGTAACCCTGGTAGGCTCCCGCAGGAGGCGTGTTGGTGTAGTAGATCGTAAGATCGTATTTCATGTTGTCGCACTTGAACAGCGGCAGGGTCTTCGAGCAGCTGTTCATAGGCACCGTCAGAGCGTGGTTGCCGTAAGGTCCGGTGTTGGCGTCGACCTTGAGGTAGATGCCTGTGATCGAGCCGTCCTTCTTGCCGCCCATCTTCACATGGACGCGCATCGGGTGCCTGGTGGAGTTAGCGATGAACTCCTCTTCTCTCGTATTGTGATAAAGCACAGGTCTGCCGGTAACGTAAGTGGCGTAAGCTGTCAGATCCTCTACGAGGATGTCCTGCTTGGAGCCGTATCCGCCTCCGACCCTGGTCTTTATGACGTGTATCCTGTTTTCGGACAGTCCCGTGACCCAGCCGGCGCACATGGTAAGGCACCTGAGTGCTCGCATAGATGATGAGCCTGCCGTTCTCGAGCTTCGAGAAGCAGATGTGGGTCTCGAGCGGAGTATGCTGGATCTGGCTCGTCTGGTACGTAGCCTCGACTACGGCGTCAGCCTCTTCGAACGCCTTGTCGACATCGCCTATGCCGCCGTGGTTCGCCGCAGCAACGTTATGTAGTATGTCGCCGTGCAGAGGGAACTGATACACTACCTTGCCCTCGCGCTCGTCTCCGGAGAGCTTCGCGTTGTATTCGTCAAGATCGTCCGGCGCTCCGGAGTTGTACTGGACTTTCCCGTTATGCACCAGAGGCGCTCCCCCGGCCATTGCCTCTTCTACCGTGAACACGGCATCGAGAGGTTCATAC
>CACYHM010000136.1 GCA_902774195.1 uncultured Eubacteriales bacterium | reverse complement strand
TGACGAGAGGTCAAATGTGATCTCATCCCCCGCCATCTCATTGCTGTTTTCTGCAGTCCGCACATATCCTTCGTCCATGCCCATCAGAGGGATCAGCGATGTTTCCTTGTCCTCTGAGAAAAACACATTGTAGTCCATCAGATGGATCGTGTCCGCCTTGAAGTCGAAGTCCATAGGATAGACCATGTCATCGCCGAAATCTCTGTTGATCGTCGCCTTGTCACCGTCTTTTACGAGCGAAAGGTCCACCGTGTATCCGTCTCTGCCGCTCATGATCATGGTGTAGAATTCCACCCAGTCATCCAGCGAAACGTACGGCACATCGCTGCCGCTCTTAAAGCAGAGATTTATTTTGACCGGGACCGGATCTGCCGAGAACAGATATACCTGAGTTTCCTTCGTCTCCATCTTTCCGGATCCCGAAGCGCTCCCGCAGCCGGAAAGCATGCAGACGGTCATGCAGAGCATAAGGACCACGGCCAGTAGTTTTTTCTTCATTTTTGTCCTTCTCCTGTGAAGTGCATATAAGCAAAACCTTTGACAAAATTATATATGTATGCATATATGTATGCAATTCATCTTGAACCGTCTGTCCGTCTGATAGTACTATTGAAGCGTGATCAGTACATGCACAGTGAAAGGAGTGAAATCATGGGAAATCAGACGGGCAGCGCTTTTGTCGGCGTATGGCAGCCGGTAAAGGCCGAAGTAAAACTGTTCAAGGGAATGGACGTAAGTTTCGAAAACGCGCCTTACACTCTTGATCTCAAAGAGGACGGCACAGCAACGGTAACCAAGGAAAAAGCCGTCTCAGGCAGGAGATACAGATGATGTTTTCAAAGTCAAAGGAGACCATCTGGTACTGAGTGGTATAGCAGCAGAACTCATTTTCGAAAAGAAGTAGGTGTCAGCTTTCCTTTATTTCCCGCGCGGGCGCAATCGAATAGGGGCTAACTCGTAGCCCCTTTCACACCACCGTACGTGCCGTTCGGCATACGGCGGTTCAACCCAAGTAGTAGTCTACACAACTTAGGAGTCCTCGCTTTGCGAGGATTTCTTTGTTGATGAGGTGCAGTCCTGTGGTCTTTGCGACCGCTTGGTAGTGGTCGCCGAAGCCGACTGACTGCTTTGCCATCCACTCGGGCGCCCCGAGTTTCCGCAGTCCCCAATATCGCTTCTCGCTCTTCTTCCATTGTTTCCATATGACGATTCTCATGCGTGTTCTCAAGTGTTCGTCAATTCTCTCGAGAGCATACTTCATACTCCCTATCCTGCCATTGCCCATCGTTTTTGTCCTTCCAGAATCCAAATCCGAGGTATTTGAGTTTACTTGGTGTCGTGACTTTCGTCTTGGTCATATTGACCTTGAAATATATCTCATAATTGCCGGATGCCATGTAGTTTCTCCTTTTTCTTTCACATCAGTGCAGCAGTCTGTACAGAGAGAAAAGGATCGCAGGAATGATCACAATAAGAGAGTTCAATATCATGATCGTTCTGCTCCTCTTCCACTCTTTTTCTGTCATCTCCTCTTTCTTAGGAAGGTTGAACAGGTTCAGCACCAGGAATGAGCCGAGGATTATGAAGTAAAAGTTCACTATGAACATATAAAGCGATCCCACAATCATGCGCTCATCAAGGTGCGCTATCGCGTAGCCGCACGTGCACAGCGGCAGCATCAGCGCCGTGGCTATGGCGACGCCCGGGACTATGGTGTTGACTTTGTCCTTGCGTGTCTGGCCGATAATGCCGGCTATGCCTCCGACGAATGCGACTATCACTTCAAACATGGTCGGCTGTGCAAAGGCAAGCATCTCCTCAGTCGGTTCCCTGACGGGCGTGATAATGAAATATAATGTAGAAGCTATCAGGCAGGCAGCGATCTGAAACAGAACTCCCAGTGATGAAGTTTTGATACCCTGTTTGTCTGCCGTAACCATGCATAATGAGATCAGCAGAATAGTTCCCATCAGCGGCTCGAGAAGCATCGCTCCTATGCAGGTAACCATCGAACCGGCGTTGAGTCCAACGCAGGCGATAATATTGGCGCATGTCATCATGCACAGGTTGGTCCCTGTCACCTTGCCGCCGTCCTTAAGCCGCGTTCTGATCTCGTCCGCAGAAGCCGTATCCTCACTGACCGAAAACGCTTCGTGTATTATTTCTTTCAGTTTTTTCGGGTTCTGTTCGCCCATGCTGCACCCTTTTACCCTTCGCTTGTTTTTTCTTCGTCCGCGTTTATATTCCCTGTCTCGCGCGCTGCATCGAGCTGTTCGAGCATGATATATGTCACGTCATATGCCGCTCCGGCATTCCTCGTGAACATCTCGAATGCACTGAATAAGCCTACCATGTCGGTTGACAGCTTGAGTGTCTCCAGTGTGGCAGTTGCACCTGCAGTCGTACCTGTTGAAGCCAGTGACATCTGGATGACCGTGATAAGCATTATGATCAGCACAGCTGTATCTACTGACATGCCGCTAACATCGGCAACAAAGAATACCGCCAGCACCAAGGATATTGTTCTGGCAGGTGAAAGCAGATTATAACCGAGAGACAGCCAAAGGTTCGTAAACGAAGCATCTATGTGCATATCCTTTGCAGACACAGTATATGTCTGCTGCATCGTGGCCGGCGCCAGAGCAGTGATGAATGCCGTCAGTGCTATCTGCTTCAGCATGCGGCACAGCTCTTTGATACTGACCTTGCAGCGCACGGACACAAAGATGAACAGTATCACGATCGACACAAGATAGCAGATATAAGTTGCTGCTATATACTTCCAGCCCTGAATGAATATGGCTGCTTTTCCGTTCGCAACTATCATCATCGTGCTTATGAACGGGATCAGCGGCAGGACCTTCATTATCAGCATCATGACTCCCATCATCCACGCTTTTACCTTAAGCAGCGCATCTCTCACCGGCTCTCCGCTTTCGCCTATTGCGACAAGCCCTATGCCGAATATCAGACCAAGCAGTATGACCTGCGGGATGTTTCCTTCCGAGAACGGAGATATCAGATCCGTAGGAAGAACACTAAGCAAAGCGCTCTCTACTTCACCTATATCGAAACTGGTGTCGTTCTTTCCGAAAACCGGGAAGAAAAACGAAGCGACAGTGATCGCAATCATAGCGACCCAGAGACCTGTCAGTACGAATCTCTTTACGATCACCTTCCCGCTTTTGCCTAGCTCTTCCATGCTCCCAAGAGCGCTGACTGAGAGTATTATGAACAGGAAGAAGACAGGACCCATGATCCCCATCAGCAGACCGATGAGAGTCGACATGATCGGCGCCGCTATCTTGTCAAGTATTATACCGCTTACACCGTCAGGCAGGATCCTGCACACTATGCCCGCGACTATGCCCAGCAGCATGGCCTTTACCATGGAGTCATTGAGCAGCGTGCTGTTTGCAACCTTTGACGGCGATTTTACTATGATGTGGTTCCATCCGGATGTATATGCGAATTCCACAGAAGTCTCGGGATTGAAGAGAACGGAGTTTACCGCATTACGTGTGCTGATCCCCTCCGCATTTTCGCCTTCAGTCACCGGATCAAGCTTGTCTCCGGAGACACCCAGCCTGAATTCCACAAAGTCGAGATGTTTTTTAAGGCTGTATCTGAACTCCCGGCTCTCATCCGGGTCATCGATGAAATCCTGAAGGATGCCCGCCACAGTATTGCAGAACTGTTCGATCTTCTGCTCGCTGTATTTGGCTTTGGACATCAGCGCTTTACATTCTTCAAGTATTTTTTCTTTCAGTTCGTTATCCATTCTTTCTTTTCACGGTTTTTTTATTCTTCTTCAGATTCGTCGGATTCATTCGGCCTGATCATGAGGCTGTCTGCCACCTTACTGCTCTTCTCATTCTTGAGCGAGAGATAACCGATGGTCGAGAATACGACCGCTCCTATGAGGTTGACCAGAAGGTCCTTCATCGTATCGAGTATGCCTACGTCAAGATATCCTTCATCCATCGTAACGGTTTCTCCTGACGAGGTGGTCACAACTGTCTGCACTATGTCTTTGACGTGTATGACTTCCCCGGAGTTCTCAGGATCGAGCGACACTGAGTTGATGCTATTTATGAAGAAATCCTTCTGCATGTCCATGTTGAAGAACTGGTCCATGGCGCACTCAAAGAACTCCCAGATGACGCCGATGGTCATCGAAAAGCAGAATGCGACCAGAGCCATGTAAAACGGCGAGACATTGAAGTCCTTGCTGCCCCTGTTGAGAAGATAGATGAGCGAAAAGCCCACGGCCGCGAACAGGAATCCGTTTATCGTGTGCAGCATCGTGTCCCATCCCGGGATCTTCACATAATAATGATCCACCTCTCCGAGTATCTCGGCCGCAAATATGAAAGTGAAGATTATCGCCTGGAAGAGCGGCGGGATCGTAAGATCCATCTTGTCTTCGATGAGGGCAGGCACCAGGAAGAGCGCCAGCACCAGTATGCATGTCGCAAAACTTTCAAAATTCTTTGTGATCAGGCAGCGTATGGCCGTCAGAAGTACCATCACATGCAGGATCATCAGGACTCTGAAAGACCTTTTATCTCCCTCCTTATAGCTGTCCATCAGCTTTTTTATATACGGGGTCTTTTTCTCTTTCTTTTCACTGTTTTCTTTATTCTCTTTTCCCACTTTAAACCTCCATGTTTTTCAGCATTGTTTTGCCGTGTGTATAATTGTATCAGTTTATCATAAAATGGCGGTCAAAACGCTTGGAAATGCACAAAAAACGGCTGTATTTTCGACAGCCGTCATACGCTTTTGTACCCGCTTAATGTTATTATTTGGCAAAGGTTTTGGACCTACTTTTACCTGCAAACCTTTGCCAAGACCTTTGCCTAAATTTTTATCTATCCAGCCTCTATGATTCACTCTTCAAAAAATTGTTGAAGAAGTCCAGCAAGTCATGTTTGCCCATTTTCCAGATCCCCTGTCATTTTGCTTATTCCGGGCATGAAATTATTACGGCGCGGAAACTTTGTTTGCATTCACGCTCGCTTTTTCTGCACA
>CACYHM010000135.1 GCA_902774195.1 uncultured Eubacteriales bacterium | reverse complement strand
GCCAGCAGCTTGTCGTTGTCGCTCTGATGGAGCCCTATCGACGGCTCATCGAGTATGTAGAGCACGCCCACAAGGCCCGAACCTATCTGTGTCGCGAGCCTGATGCGCTGCGACTCTCCGCCCGAAAGCGTCGAAGCCGTCCTCGATAGGGTCAGGTAGCCTAGTCCCACGTCCCTGAGGAACCTGAGTCTGGCCTTTATCTCCTTTGTGACCATCTCGCTGATCTTCTTCTCCCTCTCGCTCAGCTTCCCGTCGAGTTCTTCGAAGAAGTCCATGGCCTGCACTACCGACATGTCGGTCAGCTCTATTATGTTTTTGCCCCCGACGGTGACGGCGAGAACGGTGTCCTTCAGCTTTTTGCCATGGCATACCGGACATTCCTCTTCAGTCATCATGTCGGTGATCTTTTCTTTTATATAGTCCGAGCCGGTCTCTCCCCAGCGCCTCTCGAGGTTCGGGATGACGCCCTCGAAGGTATGGTTCATGTGCGAGACACGGCCCGCCCTGCTCGTATACGTATATTTGATCTTGCGCGTTCCCGTGCCGTGTAGCAGTTCGTCTTTGAACTTCTCCGGCTGGTCCTTGTACGGGATCGAAAGATCGGTGTGGTGATCTATCGCAAGGCGGTTCAGCATGTGGCGGTACCAGCCCATGGCATCGAGCGATGAAAAGACATTGCCCATGGCCCCGTCCAGCAGGCTCTTGTTCGGGTCCGCCACGACAGCCTCGTCCGTGATCCTCAGAGTGAAGCCGAGTCCGCTGCAGTGCGGGCAGGCTCCGTAAGGCGCATTGAACGAGAACATCCTCGGCTCCATCTCTTCCATGCTGACCCCGTGCTCCGGGCAGGAAAGCTTTGTCGAATATGTCTGTTCATGCTCGGCGCTTTCTTCCTTTACTATCCTGCCGTCGGCTCCTTCAGCCTGTGACGCCGGTTGTGTTTCATTGTTTTTCGGCGGCGTGAAGAGCACGTTGCAGATCCCCTCGCCTTCCTTTATTGCCAGCTCGAGGGCTTCTGCGATGCGGCTCCTGTTGTCGGATCTGAGGACTATCCTGTCGACCACGATGTCTATGCTGTGCTTGTTGTTCTTCTCGAGCACGATATCCCCTTCGTCGAGCCTCTTCATTTCTCCGTCGACCCTGACCCTGGTATATCCGTCACGCCTTATCCTGTCGATCACTCCCTTGTGCTCGCCCTTGCGTCCGCGGATGACCGGACCGAATACAGTCAGCCTCGTGCCCTCTTCATGGCTCTGGATGTTTTCGATTATGCTGTCTATGCTCTGGCTTTCGATCACCCGGTCACCGTTCCGACGGTCGACCTCGGGTTCTTGTTGGTCGTCTTCTGGTCGATGCTGATCGCAGGCGAAAGCCCCTCGATGAGCTGCACGTCCGGCTTCTTCATCAGGCCGAGGAACTGCCTCGCGTAGGACGAGAGCGACTCAACGTATTTCTTCTGCCCCTCGGCGTAGATGGTGTCGAAGGCAAGCGAAGATTTGCCTGAACCTGACAGGCCTGTAAGAACGACCATCTTGTCGCGCGGGATTGTAACATCTATATTCTTGAGGTTGTGCTCGCGGGCACCTTTTATGACTATGTTCTTTTCCATTTATGCTTTTCTCTGTTTCTTCACCGGATCCATTTACGCACGCATGCTTGCGCGCAGCTCGAACAATACATCGCGAAGCTCGGCGGCGCGTTCGAAGTCGAGCATCTTCGCCGCTTCCTTCATGTTCTTTTCCACTTCTCTTATGGTCTCGCGGAGTTCGCCCGCTGTCATGGCCTTCGGATCCTTTATATCGCGTGCGCCTCCTGCAGAGGTGGTCGCTCTGGCTATCTCGCGGACCGGCTTGACTATGGTCTTAGGCACTATGCCGTGCTCTTTGTTGTATTCATCCTGGGCCTTTCTGCGCCTCGCCGTCTCGTCTATGCAGACACGCATTGCCCTGCTGATGTGGTCGGCGTACATGATGACCCTGCCGTGTTCGTTACGCGCAGCCCTTCCGACTGTCTGTATGAGCGAGGTCTCCGTGCGGAGGAAGCCTTCTTTGTCGGCATCGAGTATCGCGATGAGCGATACCTCCGGCAGGTCGAGGCCCTCCCTCAGGAGGTTGATGCCGACAAGCACATCGAAGTTTCCCATGCGGAGGTCTCTGATGATCTCGAGCCTCTCGAAGTTGTCGATCTCGGAGTGCAGATACCTCACGCGTATCCCCTGCTGCTGCAGGAACTTCGTCAGATCCTCTGCCATGCGCTTGGTCAGCGTCGTCACGAGCACGCGCTCGCCCTGCTTCGTTGTCTTATATATCTCGCCTATGAGGTCGTCGATCTGCCCTTCGACCGGGCGGACCTCGATCTCCGGATCGAGCAGGCCGGTAGGCCTGATCAGCTGCTCCGCAGTGACTCCGCCCGAGCGCTCGAGTTCATAAGCAGCCGGCGTCGCGGACACGTACAGCGTCTGTCCTGTGAGTTCGCTGAACTCCTCGAATCTGAGCGGTCTGTTGTCGAAGGCCGACGGCAGTCTGAAGCCGTATTCCACCAGAGACTCTTTTCTGGCATGGTCTCCGTTGTACATCGCGCGCAGCTGAGGCAGCATCGCATGGGATTCGTCTATTATGGTCAGGAAATCCCCGTCCGGGAAGTAGTCGAGCAGCGTGTACGGCCTCTCGCCCGGCTTGAGGAAGTTTATATGTCTGGAGTAGTTCTCGATGCCCTTGCAGGTGCCGACCTCCATCATCATCTCGATGTCGTAGTTGGTCCGCTGTTCGAGCCTTTCGGCCTCGAGCAGCCTGCCGTTGGCGCGGAACCACTCGAGCCTCTCTTTGAGCTCCTCCTTTATGGAAGCGACCGCAAGCTGCATGTCCTCCCGGCTGGTGATATAGTGGCTCGCCGGGAAGATCGAGATGTGCGACCTTACCGCGGTGATCTCGCCGGTCATCGGATCTATCTCGCGAATGCTCTCTATCTCATCGCCGAAAAGTTCGACCCTGACTGCGCTCTCGCCGCCTGCAGGATATATATCTACTATGTCGCCGCGCGCGCGGAAAGTCCCTCTCTCGAAATCCATGTCGTTTCTCGTGTACTGTATGTCGGTCAGTTTTCGAAGGAGCGACATGCGGTCCATTTCCATCCCCGGCCTCAGGCTGATCAGCTGGTTGCGGTACGAGGACGGACTTCCGAGTCCGTATATGCACGATACCGATGCGACTATTATGACGTCTTTTCTTTCGAGCTGGGCCGCCGTCGCCGAGTGGCGCAGCTTGTCGATCTCGTCGTTTATGTCCGAGTCTTTTTCTATATACAGGTCGGTCGAAGGGACATAGGCCTCCGGCTGATAGTAATCGTAGTAAGAGACGAAGTACTCGACGGCGTTGTCCGGAAAGAACTCCTTGAATTCTCCGTGGAGCTGGGCCGCGAGGGTCTTGTTGTGGGAGATGACGAGCGTCGGCTTCTGTACAGCCTCGATTATCTTCGCCATAGTAAAAGTCTTGCCGGAGCCGGTCACGCCCATGAGCGTCTGTGCCGGTGAGCCCGCAAGTATGCTGTCTGCGATCTCCCTTATGGCCTGCGGCTGATCACCGGTCGGCTCGTATTCACTTTTTACTCTGAATCCAGGCATGCTTCTATTGTACTTAGTCTTTGGTATAGTGCAACGATTTCAGCACAGATTCTATCACAAAATGCATTTGAGAACAAGCGTTCTTGTTTCTGTTGCTGGATCTGTCCGGCGTTGAATGAATAATAAATTTCCGCTCAGGCGCAAAAAACGGAAGTTAGTTTTGCACAAAGTTCCAGTATAATCTGCTAACAAGGTTGACCCTTCCGCACGGGAAAGGAAAAACCATGATCAAAGTAACAGAGCATACAGGAACTCACCTGACCCTGGATGATCGGATCTACATCCAGACAGCACTTGAGCGCGGGCTTACCTTCAAGGATATGTCCCACTATCTCAAGAAGGATCCGACCACGATCTCAAAAGAGATCAGAAAACGCAGATTCGAAAAGCCGATGATCGAATCGGGTAAGTATGGCGGCCATTGTGCCCTTGAGGCAAGCTGCACGATCACAAAGCTGTGTCCTATGATCCAGTATTGTTCCGGAGAAGGCTACTGTTCGAGATGCAAGATCTCTAACTGTACAATGTACTGCACCCAGTATGTTCCCGGAACATGCCCGAGGCTTAAGAAGGCGCCGTATGTCTGTAATGGCTGTCACAGAGTGCGCATGTGTTCATATGACAAAATGTTCTACAGAGCAAAGCATGCTGATGACTCCTACCGCGAGCAACTTGTGGAGAGCCGGCGTGGGATCAACCAGACTCCTGATGAACTTGAGAGGATCGATTCAATCGTCAAACCTCTCATCCTGAAGGGACAGTCGATCGCGCATATATATTCGAAGCATGCCCATGAGCTGCCTTGCAGCAGACGCACACTGTACAACTACATCGATCGCAATGCTCTTTCCATCAAGAATATCGATCTTCCACGAAAGGTCAGATACAAGAAGCGTAAGAAGCGCGATGAGGATAAGCCTATCCCGAAATACCGTGATGGCCGCACCTACGACGATTACCTCAGGTACCTCGGGGAGCACCCTGAAGTCAGCCCAGTCATGATGGACACTGTCGAGGGCAAAGTCGGAGGCAAAGTTCTCCTGACTATCTACTTCTGCAGTTGCCATGTGATGCTCATATATCTCCTCGAGGAGAAGAGACAGGTCAACGTCAAGGCGGCATTCGACATGCTCGAGGTAAAGCTTGGCAGCAGAATGTTTCGCAAGCTGTTTCCTGTAATACTGACGGACAACGGTTCTGAGTTTCAGAATCCTGACCTCATTGAAATGGACGATGATGGTGTGGTACGTACCAGCGTTTACTACTGCGACCCTAACAAGTCCTGGCAAAAGGGGCCGATCGAAAAGAACCACGAGTTCATCCGCTACATCATCCCTAAGGGAAAGAGCTTCGACAGGCTCTCCGAAGATCAGGTGCTTGCCATGTGCAACCACATCAATAGCTTTGCCAGAGACAGTCTGAACGGATCGACTCCATACGATCTGGCTCCGTTATTACTTGACAAAAGCTTTATGAAAAAGCTCGGACTCCACCATGTACCACATGATGAAGTCCTGCTGAAACCGTCTCTCATCAAGAAGTAAATTTTGAAAACAGTGCGGAAGGATCTCCACAATGCCCTATCCGAGGCGAGTGGAATTTAGTCCCGCACGACTATATGGCACTCGTCAGATTGGCGTGTTTTCAATACTTGCAAGATTTGAGCTGTACGCATATACTACATCATTTTTGATGATTATTGAATTCAATTTATGATTATGTGCAAGGGTTAAGCTCAAGCCATCGGAACTAAGCCTTGCAATTTCAAGCTTTTGACGGTGGCGGAACTTAGTTTTGCAATCAACGATGGTAGAATCTGTCCTGAAATCGTTGCACTATATCAAAGACTAAGTACAATAGAAGCATGCCTGGATTCAAAGTAAAAAGTGAATACGAGCCGACCGGTGAT
>CACYHM010000134.1 GCA_902774195.1 uncultured Eubacteriales bacterium | reverse complement strand
TTTTTTAAAGAATCAAGTGGGGTGAAAATTATGGGAAGAATTACGCTAAAAGCGTGCAGCTGGTTCTCATCAAAATACTCATGCGGCAGCGCATCGAGAAACGAATCTGTGTCACCGCTTTTCAAAAGCTCTTTCGCAAGCTTACGAAGCTCAGGTGTCCTTACACCAATGACAGCTGAAGGATCGACCGTCGGAATAAGTTTCACCTGAAAGTCTCTGTATTTTTCATCCTGTAATTCAAACAGTCTTTTTTCTATCTCTGTCATTATGGCCGTCCCTTTCCCGCTGTATTTCAAAGATCTATATTCTCTATCTCTCTCAGGATCTCGTTCTGTCTTTCGTAGAAGAGCAATTCCTTGTTATGCTCAAAATACTTTCCGCATCCGTGTCTGCTTATGTAATGTGCTGAATAGAAGCCCTTGGTCAGCTCAGTCACGATTATCAGCATCTCCTGACCGTCCCGGAACGCATCCTCAGCGAATGTGAACATGTTCTCAAGCTCTGCATCGATCACTTTCACACGATCCATGTGTGACGATCTTTTAGCATTGAACTTTTTTCTGATGATCTCAAAGGCTTCGCTCCCGACCGGATCGCCTGCCTCCGCAAGAGACTTGCGTACGGACTCAAGATCATTGATAGTACCGTGCAGTATTCTCCTTCTGTCATCAGAGAGAGAATTCGCTCTTTTACCAGTATCGAGTTCATTTCGCTTCGACATGATAACATCATCCAGAATCCGGGAAGCGGATGCAGACGGGTCCCCAAGCCTAGCCTTAACACGGCTGAAGATCTCACGTTCTCCTATCAGTATCTGCTCTTCGTAATAGTTCTGCCTGAGGTCATTGCCGATCCTGTCAAGAATAAGGCCGAGTAATGACAGCCTCTCATCATATTTCGCGGCTGCAGCGCGTTCTTTGACATCGTCTCCTGCTTTTCCGCTCAGTATGTCGTCTATCCGGTAGTCAGACCTGTACTTGTTGAACAGGTCATAATAGTTCGCAAAAGACCTGGCGACCTTTTTATCCTGCAGGTACTGCTCCACCATCTTTTCATCAACACTTATGCCATTCTGCTCGTAAAGCCTGATCATATCTGACAGATTGAGCCACGCTCTTGCTGTCACTATGCTCTTGCCCTCTACCGTTGACTCGACCCTGTAAAAGTCCTTGGTCTTTATGTCGAGATATGTAGATATGGAAGGATGTACTCCGCGGTCGAGCGCGTATTCTTTCCATATATTATAGTCCGGTTCAATATCTATCCGTTTTAGCCTGTCCCAGGTGACTGTATCGAATTCGCGCACGGAATTATTGTATTCAGGAGGATTTCCCGCAGTGACAACTATCCATCCGTCCGGTACGCGGTGTCTGCCGAAAATCTTATACTGCAGAAACTGCAGCATCGCCGGAGCAAGTGTTTCAGATACACAGTTGATCTCATCGAGAAACAGAATGCCCTCCTTAACACCGGTCTCCTCCATCATGTCGTATACCGACGCGATGATCTCTGACATCGTATACTCCGACACGCTGTATTCCTTTCCGCCGTACGTCTTTGTCGTGATATACGGAAGGCCCAGGGCGGATTGTCTGGTATGGTGCGTCATGGAATATGAGACCAGACCAACGCCAAGCTCTGATGCTATCTGCTGCATAATTGCAGTCTTTCCTATTCCCGGAGGTCCCATCAGAAAGACTGGCCGCTGATCTTCAGTGGCTATCCTGTATTCTCCGTACTCATCCTTGGTAAAGTATGCGACGATGGCATTTTTAATCTGCTCTTTTGCATCCTTGATATTCACAATGATCTCTCCTATATCTCGTCATCCTGCAGAACAAGTTTTATAGCCCATGGCGGCACTTCCGGATCTCTGTATTCATCATCGAGGAATACAAAGGCGGTCTGGTAAACAGGCTTGTAAGCAGGGAAAATACCGTATCCATCAGTAAAGTATATAAGGCCTCTGAGGTCGGAAAACTCACCTGCTTCTATCAGGTCATCCACAAGTCTGAACACAGGCCTGAAATCGGTCCCGCCGAGACCGAGGATATCCATGCTGTTTATATATCTGTCAAACTCCTCTTCGGATGTTATCTTCACGTGCTCCTGTATATCAGCATCGCACTGGATAATATGGATGTTGACTCGGGAAAAGTAACTTTCCGTCGATTTGAGTATATTATATGTTTTCTGTAGGAATTTCTGAACGAGATCGCCCGATGTGCTGGCAGAAGTATCGATCGCGATCACAAATTCCCTGATCCGCCTGCTCTCCTTATACTCAAGAGGTTCAACCAGCGGCATGTTCTCATACAGCTTAAGCCCGTATGTATAGAAAATATAGTCGAACTCCTCATCGTTGACCCCCAGAGTCTCTCCCAGTACTGAAAACTTTTTCAGGAAAGCAGCATAGTCGTATTTCTCGCGGTTTACCGCTTTCAGATTCTGAACAAGCCCGCCCTCTTCATTTCCCTGCTCCTTAAAGAAAGTTTCGAGAGCATCCTCTACTTTCTCGGCTATCTCTTTCCATTCTTCTCCGATCTCAGGCAGCGGCATGTCGATGGTAAAATCATCATCCTCATCGTCCATGCTGCTTTTATCGTTGAGGTCTTTTTCGTCACTGCTGTCGCTCATCCGCGGCTTTGGTCCGTGCCAGCAAGAGTGATCATCTGCTCTGAACAGTTCACTCAGCCTTGCGATTTCAGCATCGTACATGCCCGAAGTCAGAAAATGGTGATATAGCTTTTCAGCTGTGAGCATATTTACTTCAGTTAAAAGCCTGGATGTCTCAGCTGCCTGAGCGGACTTTCGGGAAGAATCCGTCACATCAAGGCCAAGATCGTTTATCGTGCTCTCGACAGCTATGTCACACGCAAGATCCCACAGCTCCGGAGACTCCAGACTGCCAACAAACATGTGACTGTAGATGCAATGGAGCACCATGTGCAGATAATCCCGAGCAGGCTTCTCCGTCTCGCTTTTGTAGCTTCTGACCACATGCATGGGACTGTATACGATGCGATTGCCGTTAGTTGCAAGAGTACCGCCATCTGCAGGGACCAGCTCAAGTCTGCCTATCGCTATGTCCAGGAAGCGAAGTCTGACTATGAGAAGGCTGCGGGCAAGAGTAAGGATGTCACGCGCGGCTTTGTTTATCAGATTGTTATTGTCATTTTTATCCGTCATAACTCATCCAGCATTGAATCATTGTAGCGCATGGATTCTGACTGTTTTTCAAGCAGGAACGCCGTGCATTCAGACGCAGAGACCGACAGCGAATAATCGATCAGCTCAGTTATATTTACGTCTCCTGCCAGATCGTTATCAAACAGAAATACGAGATTATCGACATCACCCGTCCATATCGCCCATCTGGCTATACGCCTGAATTGCCTGCGGATGTAGTCACAGTATTCCATGCGGACAGGGTCTGTCAGTTCATAAGGATGCATCAGGCGGCTGATCGCAAGTCTGTCCTTACCCTTCATATTCCATCTCATTTCGGCAACAAAAACAGTATCGAGCACAGAATAGTCGAAAGTATTGTCTGGTCTGAATGCATCAGTCAGTGCAATTCGCATTGCAGGATACAGGTCCGAATAGAGCGGCAGAAAACCGGTTTCAGATTCTGTCTTATCATCCAGCACAGAGACATCTATAGAACTTTCCCAAAGATAGAAGTGCTCTTCGTCTTCTTCAGGCCCTTTTTTATCTTCCATAAAATAGTTCCTGAACTCATACAGTAATGAATTATGTATTTTAATGCTTTTTCTTCTGTCTACCGGTCCGAAGCAATTTCTTCCGATCCGTCTTACACTTTTAGGAATGATGGTGCCGGGCCGCATGCTGGTGAAAGCGTCATTGCCTATCTCCTCCAGGGTTTCCGGCAGACAGGCAAGCTCCAGAGAGTCGCACTTATGAAAAGCTTTGGCTTCGATTTTTTTTACATCACCGAATTTTACGTACGAAAGTGTTCTGCAGCCTTCGAAAGAACCTTCACCTATCGATTCTGCACCGCTGATATCTGCATATGTCAATGATGTACAGTAGCTGAGCAGATGCGGCGGTATCTCTTCAAGCCAGTGCAGGTCGGCACGCTGTACAGCAGTGTGCGAAAAAGCGCTGGCAGAGGATGATCCGGTCATAGTATGGAATGATCCGGAAGCACAGAAGGCAGGTAAACGACCGTCTTATCTGATGGTAAATGCCGGTTTCTGGGGCGATCCTAAGGGACAGCTCCAC
>CACYHM010000133.1 GCA_902774195.1 uncultured Eubacteriales bacterium | reverse complement strand
AGTGCAACGGCGAAGTCGCCGGATATTCAGTCATGATACCTAATGATCCTGACAATCCGGAGAACTACGGCAAGCACTTTAATTACAGCCGCGAGCAGCTCGCAAAGACCGTTTCGATGGATCTTACCATGGTCGCTCCGAAATACAGAGGCTACGGCATACAGCGCATATTCAACAAGCTGCGCCTCGGCATGGCGGCCGAGATGGGCGCGACAGAGGCCCTGACCACGATCTCGCCTGACAATCCGCACAGCTACCGCAACTTCCTCGTACTGAACTTCGACATAGTCGACGAGAGAGAGCTCTACGGCGGCAAGAAAAGATATATACTCAGAAAAACATTCTGATGCAAATCAAAAGACCGTCACGCCTCCGGTCAGCTCACTGACAAATGAAGGCGACGGTCTTTTTGCTTGCTATTTTACCGCAGCGGCAAAGGCAAGGACCCCTTCGCCGCTTAGCACTCCGATCTCAAAACCCTCATCTGCTTCGCGCTTTCTTATGCTGACGGTCTCGCCCTCGTAGCACTGGTGGAGGAACTGCATGTCCAGGCAACTTATATCCATATCCCTCAGCTCGCCGCAGCTGAAGCAGCCCAGCATTGTCCTGACATAATTCACATTGTTCATGTGACCGCCCCTGTCTATGTCCACGGAGCGTATGGTGTATCGGCCGATCTCTTCGGCGTCCGAAAAGTCCTTGCTTATCCTCGCGAAAGGCTCTTCATCAGGGCGCGGTATGTCGAAGTCGGAATCAGGATAGAACGTGCTCATCTGCGCTATCCTGCCGTTGTCTCTTCTGAGAGCCGCCCATATGCATCTGCTGTATGCCAGAACTTCGTCCCCGCTGGTAAACGAGCAGTCTCTTTCGGTGCTTGCACGGTCCGGCTTCTGTATCCATGTCGAAAGCGTGAGCTCTTCGTTCTCGGCCGGCCTTCTCAGTATCCTCAGCTTCAGTTTCGACACTATCCAGAATATCCCCTTCTCTTCGAGGTCCGGGCCGCTTATGCCGATGTTGTATGCGTGTATCCCTGAGATGTCCTGTACCGCATCCAGCATAGCCGGTATGCTCATCAGCGTGTTGTCATCGGACATGCTCGACATAGCCCTGAAGGCTATCGATTCGCTGCATTTTACTTTTCCCATATCCTATTTCTCCCGTCCCTTTGTGATCATGAAGTATCTGACGGCGCCGATCATGCCCGCGTCGTTTCCAAGCTCGGCCGCTTTGAACTCAAGGCCATCCAGAAAGTCAGGGTATATGAGGCCCATGACCTTCTCTCTCAGAGGATCTATGAGAAGCTCTTCCTGAACGGATACGCCTCCTCCGATCACCACCAGCTCCGGATCGAAGGTATGGATGAATCCCATGATACCGTAAGCGACTTCATCGAGCCACCTGTCTATTACATCGAGCGCTTCCCTGTTACCCGAGGATGCCGCTCCGAAGAGCCTGCGGCCGCTCTTCCACTCCGGATCGATCTCTGCGGCCATCCTGACCAGCGCCGCAGTCGAAGCGTAGTTCTCGTAGTGGCAGCCCATGTCTCCTCTGAATTTCGGCTTCACTCCCGCGTGGGTCGGAAAATGCCCTATCTCGCCGGCATAGCCGTGGCTTCCTTCTATGAGATGTCCGCCCGAGATGATCCCTCCGCCGACACCGGTGCCGAGCACTATGCAGATCACATCATCGCATCCCGCGGCCGCGCCCTTCCAGCTCTCCGCCAGAGCGGCGCAGTTGCCGTCATTCGCAAGAGCAGCCGGTATGCCGAACCTCTCCTCAAGAGGTCCCGCTACCTTCGTGAAAGACCAGTCCGGCACATTGCCGCCGTTTTCCATTACAGAGCCTTCCGCTGTGTTTATACATCCGGCGGCGGATACGCCGATACCGCTGATCTCTTTCGCTTCAAGCCCGGCTTCTTCCATCAGCTGAGCGGCTCCTTTCATGATGGTTTCCATCACATGCTCTTTACCGCTCCTGTCGACCGGGATCTCCCTGAACATGGATACATCTCCTGATCCGCTGACCAGTCCCATCTTTATATATGTGCCGCCTACGTCTGCTCCGATATATTTTTTCATGATCTCTCCCCGCTTATTATCTGTATCTCCGTAAATATCTGCGAATGATCAGCGCCGAAAGAGCTGCTATGCTCAGCAGCATTGCCGACAGCCACAGTACAAACATCTGATCGTCTCCGGTCCTTGACGAACCTCCGCTTCCTGACGGGCTGCCGCTTCCCGATCCGCCTCCGCTGTTATCGTCCGCGCTCCCTGCATCTGAGACAGTAAACTGAGTCTCCGCTCTGCCGTCATCGAATAACGCTGCAATAGTGTAGCGTCCAGCAGGCAATTTCTCAAGATATTCCGCATCGAGCGCCAGGATCACGCTTCCGCTTTCTGCGGTATAGCTGTCTTTGCCGACTTCAGCATTATCGACCGAGATGCCGATAAAGTGATCCATCGCCGCGTCAGGCATGTATGATCTCTCTATCTTAAACCTCAGATTTGATTTGCTCCCCCTGGTCCACTGCGCATCCACGCCTTCTGTAAAGCTGTATGATATGTCAGGCTCTGTGACGCTCAGAGTTCCGAGGTCTTCATCTTTGACAGTATAGTTGCGCCCGCTTGCACTTGCATTCATAGGGTCATCCTCAGCCCACGTTATCCTGTAGGTATTGTCTGAACTGCCCGGTTCTGTCTGCGATCCTGTCGCAGTGATAACAGCTGTTTCTCCGTTCACCAGCCCCTTTATCCTGGCGACGCTGCATGTCAGAGGCGTGCCGTCGTATTCCTTCGATGCCGATCCTGTGATCACACTGATACCGGCAGGAACTATCACGAAGTCGGTGACGCCGTCTTCAACTGTGAAGTTGTCATCGTCAGGAGCAGTTCCGGTGACCCGATATCTTCCGGCATCCTTCGGCGGACCGTCGATCCGTGCCGTGCTGTCTACGGTTTCATCCGTCTCGCAGTATTTCACTTCGACTTTTGAGTCGTCGTACTTCACAGGATAATGATCGGAGGCGTACGACAATTCGGTCTTTATCTCTGAAGGCTGCCCGTCGTATTCCCTTTCGGTGACGCCGGATCTGAGCACGACGCTTACCTTGCCCTTATTGACCGTGACTTCAGCAAAGGCCAGGCACTCGTTATACTGTTCGTTTCCGCGGACATTGACCCTGACAAGTGCCGTGCCCGCACCCTCCACTCTGAGGCGGCGGCCGTCTTCAGTCACGCTGAGAACATGGTAGTTTCCGCTCGTGCTTTCGTCTGCGATCTCATAGACATAATCAGGGTCATAGATCCTTATATTTGTCTTCGAATCCGTTACACGCATGGCAAGGCTGAAATCGGCAGCATCGAGACCGACCTGAGCGTCTTTCAGCTGTACCGTATAATCGCCCTTGTTCTTGTCATAGGTGCGGGTGCTGCAGATGATATTATAGTTGCCGCCGGTGTAAATAAGTTCAGGCGTTACGGTATATTTATCCGGAAGAGCATTCGGGAAGTCGAATACCGTCTTCAGACCGGCTTCAAGAGCCTGTTCTCTTTCGTATTCATCTCCGCTTCCTGATCTTATCCTGACCTTCACGGTAGTACCGTTCAGATCTTCAAGACCGTTATTGACAGAAACTATAAGCTTTGATTCGCTCAGCGAAATATACCTGGCTTCAGTAGTGACCGATACAGTCCGCTTTCTGATGCTGAACGATGCCCTTGCCTTTGCCCCGCTGTAGCTTCTTTCAGCAGGAATGACAGCCTCGACCTCATAGTCTCCTGCGTCTTTCGGGGCTTTGCTGCCGAGCTTTGTTCCGTCCGACCTGTAGTATGTACAGCTCACATCCTCTGTGCTGCGGCTGCAGCTCAGGACAGGCTCGACGGCCTTCCCGTCATATGTCTTTGACTCGACGCTGACGGACAGCTCTGTTTCCTTCTGACCGATTATCCTGAAATATGCAGTCTTTTCGGCAGCGTTATAGTGAGCAGTCTCAGGAGCGGTCACAGTAACTCTGTAGTCGCCTGCGGTCGAAGGCGCATCCGATATCTCAGCATAACTGCCGTCGCTCTGTTTTTTTGCATATCTGCATACAGCTTTGCCCTTGTCCTGCTCATATGTGACACGGGGATCATCGCTGTTTGCTGCGCTTATCGTCCACTCGGCCCCGACGCTCTTTCCCTGCAGATCATATTCGTACATTATCCTTTCAGGAGCGGTGATGCTGATCTGCGTCCTGTACTTTCCGATAGTAAAGTCTCTT
>CACYHM010000132.1 GCA_902774195.1 uncultured Eubacteriales bacterium | reverse complement strand
GTCGTGTTTGTGTATGAATTCCTTTGCCAGCTTGAATTTGGATCTGTCGCAGATCAGCGGAGTCTGCCTCTCGTGGTGGACGACCACGCACTGGTCCCCGCAGTCCTCGATGAGCGAGGTGATGATATTCTCCGCGTAAGGCGCGATGCAGACATGTATCTCATCCGCCCTCAGGCCGAGCAGAGCCGTCGTCCATGCCCATCCGCGGTCGCGGTCGGCCACCATCTGAGCCTCATCAATGACGGCAATATCGTAGTAGGCGTATACGTCAGCCATCTCGACAGTCGATGCCTGAAGAGCGGCTCCCGGCACTATCTGGCGTTCTTCGCCGGTTAGAAGCGAGCACGGATAGCCCTGCTCGTTCAGCTTCTGGTACTGTTCAAAGGCGAGAAGACGCAGCGGTCCAAGATAGACCCCGTTTTCAGCCTCCTTCAGCCTTTCGACCGCGCTGTATGTCTTGCCGGAGTTGGTGGGTCCGACATGGACGATGAAACGCCTCTCCATCCTGCGCGCTGCCGGGAAGAGATCAGGCATCCTTTCAGGGACTCTGTCGATCAGCTCCTCGCGCAGAAGACGCATGCTTTCGAAGTCTTTCTTAAGATGGCGGTTGCGGCTCACAAGGTCGAAGAGCCTCTGCCCGCTGAAATGCTTTTTCATCTGAAGGAAGAGCTCCAATGCGCCTGCGCGAAGCTCGTTCTCCCAGACATCCCAAATATCTATAGCCCTGAGCTCATCAAGTTCAGGATGCCTGCGTTTGATCTCATCCGCAAGCAGAGTCCCGAACGAGGTCCCTGTATATCCGGCAAGGTACAGATAAGTACGCTCGTCCATGCCGGCGAGGCTTTCTTCGAACAGGTCGTAGTTATCCGGCGTGACTTTCAGTCTGTCGCTGAGCAGATGACGCTTCATGCTGCCAATGAACTCAGCCGCGACAGAGCCTCTTGCCTCCGCGATGAGTCCGTCCGGATCATAAGCGCCGAGGAAATGCCTCTCCTTCTTTGCCGTGTACTTACGCGCAGCCGCAGTTATCCTCTTGGTGCAGCTGTCCGCGACGGCATCGTAGGCCTCCTCATCCTCGAGATATTTCCCGACAAGAAGGCTGCCGGGCTGCGTATTGAGCTTAACACAGTCCTGGTAAAGCGCATCTCCTTCAAGGTATTCCTTCAGCGCAGCTTTGAACTTCTTGCTTTTCTGAAGATCCTCGATCTCCTGCTTTCTCGGCAGGCCTTTCACGTGCACATAGAGTCTGTCCGTGACTTTTCTGGCCGCCTTCTTTTTTATCTGCGCCGCAGTTTCCCGCGCAAGCAGTTTCAGTCCGTTTTCGTTCATAGATTCCTCAAAAAAGATCCCGGTATGCGCCGGGATCGGATCAGCTATTCGTTATACCCCTGAGGGTTATGGCTCTGCCAGTTCCACGCATCGCGGCAGATATCGTCTATGCCGCGCTTTGCCTCCCAGCCGAGGACCCTCTTAGCCTTGTCCGCATCGGCCCAGCTGTCCTGGACGTCCCCTGCCCTTCTCGGACCGATCTCGTACGCGACCTGATGGCCGCAGGCTTTGCTGAATGCCTCGACCATGCCGAGGACACTGCATGGAGAACCCGTGCCGAGATTGAATACCTCGGTGCCGGCGTGCTCGAGCGCATACTCGGCCGCCTTCACGTGGCCCTCTGCCAGGTCCATCACGTGGATATAGTCCCTTCGGCATGTCCCGTCAGGCGTATCGTAGTCATCCCCGAAGACAGTCAGATGATCGCGTCTTCCGACCGCGACCTGAGAGATATACGGCATCAGATTGTTAGGTATGCCCTGCGGATCCTCGCCGATAAGACCGCTCTCGTGAGCTCCGACCGGGTTGAAGTAGCGGAGCAGCACGACCGAAAGAGGGATCTTCCATCCGCTCTTTTCCCTGCCGCTTGCGAGCTGGGCGTCGGTCAGCATCTGCTCCTGCATCCACTTGGTCCAGCCGTACGGATTCGTGCACATCCCTTTCGGCATGCCCTCGGTGAACGGCGGAACGTTGTCTTCGCCGTATACCGTTGCCGAGCTCGAGAAGACTATGCACCTGATACCGAGACCCCTCATGCACTCGAGCAGGGTCAGAGTCGAATCGATGTTGTTTCTGTAATACTCCACAGGGATCTCAACGGACTCGCCGACTGCCTTGAGGCCCGCGAAGTGGATGATGCAGTCTGGATGCTCTTTCCTGAGGATCTCCATCATGCGGTCTTTGTCTGTGCAGTCAGCCTCATAAAGAGAGACCGGCTTTCCGGTGATCTTCTCTACCCTCTTTATGGCCTCAGGCGATGAGTTTACGTAATTGTCGATGACCGCGACATCGTGCCCCGCCTCGAGCAGAGCGACTGCGGTGTGCGATCCAATGTATCCGGCCCCGCCGGTAAGAACTGTTTTCATTTTATGACCTCTATAACTTCTCTGAATCGAGTACTATCGTGAAAGGCCCGTCATTGACGAGCGAGACCTTCATCTCTGCCCCGAATGACCCCGTCTCTACAACAGGGACCCTCTCCCTGCATTTTTCTATTATATATTCATACAGGGCATTTGCATGATCCGGCGAGCCTGCGTCCACGAACGACGGCCGGTTGCCTTTTTTGCAGTTCGCATACAGTGTGAACTGCGAGACCAGCAAAAGTGCTCCGTCAACATCGGCGAGCGCAAGGTTGGTCTTGCCCTCACTGTCCTCGTTGATACGGAGCTTGATCATCTTGTCGATCATGCGGTCTGCGACGGCTTCATCATCAGCCTCGCAGACGCCGATCAGTACCATATATCCGCGCCCGATCTTACCGATGACCTCCTCATCGACTGTCACCGACGCGTTCTGAACTCTCTGTATGACAAATCTCATGTATGAACCTTACAGCGCGCTTCTGATCATCTCTTCGATCGCGGCCTGCGCCTCCTTCTGCTCGTGCTTGTCCATCTCTTCTATGTGCACCAGCGGATGGACGGTGATCTTTATGTGGCAAGGCTGGTAAGAGCCTTTTTCTTCGAAGAGCTTGTAGCTGCCGTCGATGGTGATCGGCAGGATAGGCACCTTCGCCTTCTCGGCGAATTTGAACGCACCGGCTTTGAACTCTCCCATCTGATGCCCCTTCGAGCGGTGGCCTTCAGGGAAGATGACGAGGTTGAAGCCCTGATCAAGAAGTTCCTTCGCCTCACTGAGCGCCTTGATGGCCTCTTTCGGGTTGTCCCTCACGAGGAAGATAGAGCGAGTGGTCTCGACCACATCCCTGAGTGTCGGGTACTTCCTCCACTCGTCCTTAGCGACATAGCCGAGCTGGTAGCGGTCCTTCATCAGCCAGAGGGTCGCAGGGATGTCAGCGAAGCCCTGATGGTTGCTGTATATCATGAATGGTCCATGGTCAGGGATGTTCTCTTCGCCGTGGACCTCGAAGGTCATGCCCAGCTTAGGAGCGGTGTCTTCGATCCAGCGGCTCTGGCCGTCGAGTATGAGCTTCTTTTCTTCTTCGATCTTTCCCTCTTCGCGAAGCCTGTGTATCGCTTCCTTGAGGCTCACGAATCTTCTTGTCTCGATATATCCGAGTATGAATCTGTAACCTGTAGAGAATGGGTTCATCATGTTTTTTACTCCTTGAAAAACGCCCGCATAGCGGACTCTTATTGACATGATTTTAGCACATTAAAGAAGATTGTGTGAAGTGCTTGAATAACCAGACAGAGGTTTTATAGAATGAAGCTGCAGCATAATGATGACAAAGGATGAACAGCAGTCATCATACAGATAAGAAATGTAAAACAGGAGGTAAAAAATGGCTAATAAATACGCAGGAACAAAAACAGAAAAGAATCTGATGGAAGCGTTCGCAGGCGAATCGCAGGCAAGGAACAAGTACACATACTTCGCTTCCAAGGCAAAGAAGGAAGGCTTCGAGCAGATAGCTGCCCTCTTCCTCAAGACAGCCGAGAACGAGAAAGAGCATGCCAAGCTGTGGTTCAAGGAGCTCGAGGGCATAGGCGACACGGCTCAGAATCTCGAGGCCGCTGCAGACGGAGAGAACTACGAGTGGACAGACATGTACGAAGGTTTCGCGAAGACAGCCGAAGAAGAAGGCTTCAAGGCTCTCGCGGCGAAGTTCCGCATGGTGGCAGAGATCGAAAAACAGCACGAACAGCGCTACCGCGACCTGCTTCGCAATGTCGATTCGGCAGCAGTGTTCGAGAAGAGCTCGGTCACTGTATGGGAGTGCCGCAACTGCGGTCATATCGTTGTC
>CACYHM010000131.1 GCA_902774195.1 uncultured Eubacteriales bacterium | reverse complement strand
GAGTTTTCTGATCTTATCTATGCTCCAGTCGCTCTCCTGAGTGCTCGTCATGACGACCGAGTCAAGCGCTCCGGCGGCGTCGATCAGATCCATCGCGGATGACGCCGCATTATAGACTTTGCGCGCAGGCGCATTTATGACAGTCATGCCCTTTATGTCTTCTTCGGACAGCCAGTCCGGAAGTTCTCCGGAGCCGTCAGTGACCAGATAGTCAAGTCCGTCTTCCACTCTGACCACACTTATGCCGTCATCATAATAGTCTACGCTGAACTGGTCCGCATACTTCAGCTCCATCGAGCCCTTGTGATGATCATCAAATGCGTTTCCCGTCTTTTTAGCGCTGCTGCCGCCGCACCCGGAAAGAGCCAGGGCGAGAATCAGTATGATCAGGCATGCAGTTTGTGTATTCACCGCGCGATTTCTGATTCTTGTACACAATTTCTCCATATTTTTTCTTAGATTTATCATCATCAAGCTCCATTTTGTGTATCGCTTATATCCTTTTGGCAACTGATACACATATACCCTAAAACTAAAAGCTCAGAGCCTGTCTCTGGGGGCAGGCTCTGTTCACCGGTCGATCCTTTTCACCGGTCAGTTCTCATTTTACCGTTCGTTCCTCTTATTTTACCGTAGAGGAATCGAAGGTAAGCTTGTATTCGATCTCATGCGGTTCGCTCATCGCCGTGGTATCGGCGATCACATCGAACGGGCTGTCAAAATACGGGACCGGGATCTCGAAGACCGAGTTGCCTTCTGTGTTGACAGGCTCATACCTCTGTCCGTCCACGATCATGTAATCGTAGTGAGGGCTGCTCCATGTGATGACCGCTGTGCACGCGTCCCCGTTCATGCGTATCACCGCGGGACTGTCGACAGTCGCCTTACCGCTGCCTCCTTCAAGCGTTACCTCAGCAGTATGTTCACCTTCCTCGAGTTTCAGGTCCTTCGCAGTCACAGCATCTTTTTCTGTGCTGTCCCCGATGACCGCGTTTATGTCATCGCCTTCCACCGGGTCGGACACGACTACCTTGTGGTCATACCATTTGCCCTTTGTCCCCAGAAGAGCCAGGTCGAACTCCTCATCGAGGGCCGGCACAGGCACATCGAAACCGTAGACCTCTTCTTCGTAGCCATCGCTGTAAGTGACCTTATCCGTTGTCGGCTCGAGCAGCACGGCTCCGTCCTTCTGTGCGTCCTCGGCCGTCCCCGGATAGAGATTGATTATCTTCTGGGACTGCAGGCTGACATGGATCGTCATCTTTCCGTCCTTTACGGTGAGCACTCCCTTGTCCTTATAGGCATCATTGACGTGGAACATCGAATTGTCCGTGGTGAACGTCGCGATATATGTCCCGTCGGCGATGCCCGGATCCGGTGCCGGCTCAGCTGTCTCTTTTTTGCTCCCGCAGGCAGCCATCATCACCATGAGCGCCGCCATCACTAAAAATATCAGTATCTTTTTTGTTCTTTTCATATCTGTTCCTTTGATCAGTCAGCAAGCAGTTCAGCTTATTCGTTCATGGCATCAGCTGTGTGAGCCACGTAGAGCTGCTGGATATCCGCTATCCTTCCGAGTCCCTCGATCTGGCATTTCACGTTGTCAGCACCGAGGCCCTTTCCGGTATCCACTGCCTTGCCGGCTCCTTCGACTTCGAAGTCTCCGCCGTTGACGAAGCCATAATACCATGTGCCTTCCTCATCGCCTGCCATGTCGTTGTTGGCGTGGTCTCCGGCGACTACCATCAAAGGTCTGAGGATCACCTTTGTGTATCCGGCATCCTCAAGAGCCTTCTTGACTGCAGGGAATGCTGTATCTTCAGGCTTTCCTTCGACCGTACCGACGAATACGTTTTTGTATCCGAGCTGCTTCATCTGCTCCTGCATCTGGTCGTATGTCACAGCCGCCTGGTGTGATGTGCCGTGTCCGAGAAGCACGATCGCAGTGCCGTCAGCGTCTGCAGCTTCGAGCGAATCATAATCGCTTTTTGCCACAGCCTCAGCAACTACTGCTTTAGCGGTCGCTTCCTTGTCGGCGTTGACTACCGCAGCGTCCTCGCCTACAGCTCCGAGCAGAGGCTCGGCGACCTTGACGGATCCGAATTTGTCCTTGTATTTGTCGAGTGTCCCGACGAGTTCGTCGTACTCGGCGCCGTGCATCAGGTGTGTAGGCTGCACAACAAGGTTCTTTACCCCGTTGTCGACGGCTCTCTGAAGAGCCTGGTCTACGTTGTCGATCTTCTCGCCGTCACGTGCGTATATGTGGTTGATTATGATCTGGGCAGTGAACGCTCTTCTGACAGACCAGTCCGGATTGCTCTCCTGAAGGGCTTTCTCGATGCCGCCGATGTCCTCAGCGCGGCTGTCATTGAACGATGTTCCGAAGCTCACCACCAGAAGCTCATTCTCACCGATCTCGTCCTGATTGAGCGGATCGTCCTTCGAGGCGTCTCCTGTATCCAGTCCGAAATAGTCAGGGCTTGCCTCTTCTCCTTCTACCTGCTCCTTCTGCTCGTCTGTAAGAGCGTCCCAGGCAGCTTTTGCGGCCTCGCACTTCTCATAGGTATCTTCTGTCCATTCCTGCACATAGATATCATCGATCAGCTTCGCGCATTCAGCGGCAGGATCATCAGAAGTCTTAGTCTCCCCGCTGCCGCCCGAGCCGCATCCTGTAAGAAGCGAGAACGAGAGCACCATCGCGAGTCCCAATACCACAGCAAGCAATTTCTTCTTCATTTTTTCTTCTCCTTTGACATTTAATGATCAGGGCCTGTAAAAAAAGCCCTTTGCCGGCCACGGCAAAAGGACGTCAGAAAACGGGGAGCATCACTCCCTGTAATACTGTACGACCAATTCCCCGTGGTCCGGAGACCGCCTTCACTGCCCATGGCACTGCAGGCCTGATGATGGCTGTCTCCTGTACAAAGCTCCGGCAGGTCTCCTGGCTTAAGAGCCTGACATACCGTTCCGCCTTCCCGGGCTTTCTGTTATACCCAGTGGCATACCGGACCGGTACGCTCTATCACAGTGACGGGATCGCGCGGGATTCTCACCCGCTTCCCTATTCTCCCCGTATCAACGGAGCACCGTAAGCTTCATCTTATTATTGTTTTGCAATGCAAAATCATTGTAACACCGCGCTTCTGAGGTATCAAGGGAGCCGGCATTCTATAGAAAATCTGAATACTCATAGATCATGCGGTCCGGTCAGAAGATCAGTCCGTATCTTTTTGCCAGAGGGATGAGTTCCTCATCGGAAAGATCCCCGGCGTAGAGCGCCCTTCCCTGGTAGAGTCTCAAAGCCTCGTCAAGCAGTTTCACGTCATCGCAGACTATGCACAGAGGTTTTCTTACCGCGTACTGCGCCGTTTCGAATTCATCGAGATCCGCCGCTTCCTTTACCCTGACAGCTATCACTCCGGCCTCGTCCCTGTTCGCCTTTCTTATCCTCTCCTCGAGGTCCGGTCCGCAGTCTATGACCTCTCCGGCTTCGATGCCCGGATCGAGTATGAAAGCGTCCTTTTCGGTGGCACAGATTATTTTGTCCCTGTGATCCGGTTCAGGTTTTCTGAGTACAAAGCTCTCAAGAGCAGGCTTTAGGGCGGCTATATGATCAGGTCCTGTCCCGCAGCAGCCTCCGAACATGCATGCACCCAGCTCCGCGAATTCTTTCGTGTGTTTTGCGAACTCCTCAGGCGGGCAGTCGTACACGGTCCTGCCGTCTACGGTCTTCGGAAGGCCGGCGTTAGGCTTGATCGCGACCGGAACTTCGGCGATGTCCCGTAGGCGCTTCGCCTGTTCGAGCATCTCATCCGGTCCCGTGCTGCAGTTGAGCCCGAACACATCTATGCCCATACCCTGCATTATGACCATGGCGGCTCTTATGTCCGTGCCGGTCAGTGTGCGTCCGTTCTCATCGCAGGTGAACGAGACGAGGACAGGCTTGTCGCTCACATCCTTCACAGCGAGCAGAGCTGCCCTGGCGTCCGGGACAGTCATGATAGTCTCTATCGCGTACATATCGACCCCGGCCTCTTCCATTGCTTCAGCCTGTTCGCGGTATATATCGTAGAGATCATCAAAAGACACGTCTCCGACAGGCGCGAGGAACTTTCCCGTCGTGGCTATGTCGCCCGCGACAAGAGCACCGCTCCCGGCGGCGGCCTCCTTTGAGATCGCGACCAGCCTTTTATTGAAATCCCCGACCTGATTGAATATGCCGTTTTCTTCGAGTTTTACGCGGTTCGCACCGAATGTAGGCGCG
>CACYHM010000130.1 GCA_902774195.1 uncultured Eubacteriales bacterium | reverse complement strand
GTCTCGACATGGTAGAAGCGCTCTCTCCTGCTCTGAAGGAAGGACATTACCGCCGGGTGGATACGCGCCGCCGCAGCGTACTCCTTCCAGGCCTCGAAATCAGGTTCGACGTCCATCTTCTTGAGCCTGTCGAGCGTCACGATGTCGAACTCCCTGGCAGAGTCGTTGTACTCAGGCGGATTGCCCGCCGTGACGACTATCCATCCCTCCGGCAGTCTGTGCCCGCCAAAGACCTTGTACTGCAGGAACTGCATCATGAGCGGCGAAAGGGTCTCCGAAACGCAGTTGATCTCGTCAAGGAAGAGTATGCCCTGCCTGACTCCTGTGGTCTCCATAAGATCATACACTGAGGCGATGATCTCGCTCATGGTGTATTCCGTGACATCGCACTCCGTCCCGCCGTATACCCTGCGGCTTATGAACGGGAGTCCGATGGCGCTCTGGCGCGTGTGGTGGGTCATCGAATACGAGATGAGACCTATGCCGAGTTCCGACGCGAGCTGCTCCATGATGGCGGTCTTGCCTATTCCCGGTGGGCCGATCAGGAGCACCGGTCTCTGCTTTTCGACAGGTATGACGTAATTGCCGAGCTCGTCCTTAGTAAGATAGGCCGTTACGGCGTTTCGTATCTGTTCTTTCGCTTTTCTTATATCCATATCGCTTTTCCCTTTTAGCCGGCCGAAGTTTTGCGTTTCTATGTTATCACAGTTCATCCGGGCGGAGCACCACTTTCATCGCCCACACCGGCACTTCAGGCACGTTGTATCCGCTCTCGACGAATACGAATGCAGTCCTGTACGCCGGCTTCGATGCCGGGTACACGCCCAGTCCGTCGGTGAAGTATATGAGTCCCCTGAGGTCGCTGAACTCCCCTTCGGATATCAGGCGGTCCACATAGTCGAACACGGGTCTGAAGTCCGTGCCTCCGAGGCCCCTTATCTCCATGGTATCGATATATCTTTCGATATCAGCCTCTGATGTGATGACGTCGTCGGACTGTATCTGCGCGTCGCACTGCACGATGTGGACGTTGATCCTGCTCCGGAAAGACTCGCGGTTCTTCAGTATACTGTATGTCTTCTGAAGAAAAGACTGCACTTCATCGCCTGCCACGGATCCCGATGTGTCTATCGCGATCACGAAGTCCCTTATCCTGCTGTCCTCGCGGTACTCGAGAGGCTCGATGAGCGGCATCTTTTTATAATGAGTGAGCCCGTAGTTGTAGTATATGTAGTCAAACTCATCGTCCGATACCTTCATGCTCTCGTTCACCGAAGCAAACTTTCTGAGGAAGTCCGAATAGTCGTATCTCTCGCGGTTCACGGACCTGAGGTTCTGGACCAGCGATGATGCGAATCTCCCTTTCACCTTCGCGAAGGTCTCTATCTCCATCTCGATCTGCTGAGCGATCTTCTTCCAGTCGTCATGCAGGCTCAGATCATCCCGGCTGAGCTTTGCATCATCAGTCAGCACCGCCTGCGAAGCCGGAGGCTGCGCGCTGTCTTTGTACCAGTATGAGTGGTCATCAGCTATGAAGAGTTCCTCCAGCCGCCTCAGTCCCTCATCCGTCTTTGCCTCGCTGAGCTCTCCTTTGCGCAACGCGCTGTATATCTTTTCGGCTGTCAGGAATCCGGTCTCTCTGCGAATCCTTCGGAGCATGTCGCTCTTTTCGCCTTCATCATCTGTCCTGGCGCACGGCAGACCGAGCTCGCTGATCACGGACTCCGCCGCGATGTCGCAGGCCAGGTCCCATGATCTCATGTCGATATCCGCTCCGGCAAACGGATGGCAGAATATGCAGTGCAGCACAGAGTGGAGATAGACGGCTGCCAGTTTCTCTTTTGAAGCAGCATATGTCCTGAGCACAAAGGCAGGGTCATAGTACAGCACCCTGCCGTCAGTCCCGAAGCTTCCACGACAAATCTCTCTCCCGTGGAAGCTCAGCGCCGTATCCATGTAACGCAGGTTCACCAGAAGGCGGTTCCTCGAGATGTCGAGCACCTCTTCGGCAAGTCTGTTCAGTTCTTCATGTCTGGCTGCGTCGATCATCCGGTGTCCTATCGCCTGTCTCTTCTGAGCGTCTCTATCACAGCATCGTAGTTCTCCGCCCTGTGAGGGAAGGTGCAGTCCGTGCATGCCTTGATCCCTCTGCCGTCCTTTTCTATGAATGCGGGATCTCCCGGACAGTCTTCGATGTGATAGAGCGGACAGTAGCAGAAGAGGCAGTTGATCTCATCAATGCCCTTATGGCATGGATAGAACCTGCATTCCGTATTCGCAAAGAACCTGTCTGAATTATCCATCATGCTTCTTCTTTCTGTATTCCTCCATTGCTGCCGCGAATCTTCTGATCAGCTCCGGGCACGAAGGATACCAGAGATGCGGATACCCCCATAAATGATCCCGGTCAGCGTGCATGCATTCCCATGTCCTGCCGCTGCCGGGCTTTTCGGCAACGGCGTTGCTCCCGTTGTTGTCTGAATCGAAGTAATGGAATTCATGTCCCTTTACTTCCAGACCCGTGATGAGCGTGTCCGCTGCACAGAGGTGTTTCTTTTCTCTTAGCGTCACATATCCGAAGCGGCCCAGCTTTCCCGTGTAATGAGAGCTGCCTGCGAGCGCGCCTGCCATTTTGTGCTGTCTGCCCTGCATGTCTTCGAGCGAATCAAGCAGGTACATGAATCCTCCGCACTCGGCAAGACTCGGCATGCCGCTGTCGATCGCCTCTCTTACGGAATCCAGCATCGCGGTGTTGGCGCTGAGCTCTGATGCATACAGCTCGGGGTAGCCCCCGCCAAAGAGCAGCCCGTCCGCTTCTCCGGGCACTTTGCTGTCGTGAAGAGGCGAAAATTCCTTTATCCTTATACCTGCGTCTTCAAGCGCGCGCAGGTTCTCTTCGTAGTAGAAGCAGAATGCCTCGTCGCGGGCGGCCGCCAGTGTAAGGCTTTGTTCACGTAAGCGGGATGCTGCAGGCCGTTTCTCTGTCTGACCTGTTTCTGGTTTCTCGATCTCATCTGCCTGATCCATTATCTCAAGCACGGCATCCATGTCCAGATGCTCTTCGATGAGATCAGCCGCAGCTTTCACCTGCTCTTTCAGATCGTCTATCTCTCCCGGCATATTGAGTCCGAGGTGCCGGCTCTCAAGGTGTATGCCCTTTGAGTCGGGGATGCCGCCGAGCAGTCTAACTCCCACGCCTCTGTCATCGGATATGCCGCCGAGCACTTCGTCGAGCATGGGCTTTATCGTCCCAAGATATGACGGCGAGATCCTGTTGAGTATGATGCCCCGTATGAGCTTTTCGCTGTCGTCCGCAAGTATGCCCCTGATGAGCGAGAGCATGGTCTGCCCCATGCCCTTCACATCCATTATGAGAAGCACCGGAGTCCCGCTAAGGGCAGCTGCGTCATAGCACGAGCCTCTGCCTCCCGGGCCGGCGACCCCGTCGTATATCCCCATCACGCCCTCGATGACAGCCGCCTCTGCGCCGCTTCTGCACAGCATCTCCCTTATCTCTTCTTCGCTCGAAAAGAAAGTGTCGATATTGCCTCCCGGCACTCCTGTCACCATGCGGTGGAACATCGGATCGATATAGTCCGGACCGCATTTGTACGTTCTCACATCGATGCCCCGCCTTTTCAGGATCTTGAGAAGGCCGCAGGTGATTATAGTCTTGCCGCTCCCGCTCTTCGCAGCGGCTGTCATCACTCTCGGAAGCATCATTCTCTTTCTCCGAGAGTGAAAGCTGCTATTATTACAGGATTCTCGGCAGTCATCAGGTGGTATTTCCCAAGTTCTCTGGATCTTGTGACAGATATCTGCTCTATGCTGAGATCTGTGATCGCATATTCCGAAAGAATGCTCTGTATCTCGGCCATCGTCTCAAGGCTCACGGCATTTATGACTACGCGTATGCTTCCCGGCGCCCCGGAGAGCACATCCAACATCTCCTTCAGGCTGCCCGAGCTTCCGCCGATGAAGGCATGGGTCGGAGCCTCGAGTCCCTCGAACGCTTCAGGTGCCTTGCCGTTTACGACTTCTATGTTCGAAAGGCCGAATTTCTCAGCGTTCTTTTCGATAAGGTCGCACGCCGCTTTTCTCATCTCTATGGCATATACCTTCAGACTGCTGCTCTGCATCGCTGCTTCGCAGGATATCGCTCCGGTGCCGCTTCCTATGTCGTAGAGCACCGAGTCCTCTTTCAGGCCGAGCTTTATGATGCTGAGGTGTCTTATGTTCTCTTTGGTCATAGGGACCTTGGCGCGCATGAAC
>CACYHM010000129.1:5465-5875 GCA_902774195.1 uncultured Eubacteriales bacterium | reverse complement strand
AAAAGCCATCGGGATGATCCAGACTATGATGCATAAAGACAACCAGATGGATGACTTAAGTCCGGAAGAGCGCTATGAACAGCGAAAAGAGAAGATCGCTCCTCTTGTGGACGAATACTTTGAGTGGGTCAAAGAAAACCGTCCGAAGGTAACGAAACAATCCAAGACCGGCAAGGCATTCACGTACTCAGTCGAGCAGGAGCATTATTTGCGTGAGTTCCTTGCTGATGGGAACATCCCTATGGAGAACAATGCCGCTGAACGGGCGATAAGACCGTTCACGATCGGAAGAAAGAACTGGGTGATGTGCAATACGATCCACGGCGCTGAAGACAGTGCGATCATCTACAGCATCACAGAGACTGCCAAGGCAAACGACCTGAAGCCATATGAATATCTGAAACATCTGC
>CACYHM010000129.1:0-5416 GCA_902774195.1 uncultured Eubacteriales bacterium | reverse complement strand
CCGAAAGCAGTATACCGAATCTTAGACAAAGCGCCTCGCGACCAGCGGGGCATATTTATTTGCACGATGGTAAAAACTGGTTAGAAAAGTGCAGACACTTTTCTAACCAATTTTATCCTGGAGTGATTCGCGGCGACAGGTACGTGAGGTTTACCGCTTACGAATAATTCAACAAAAGTTCAACTCCGATACAAAAAGTTGAATTATGATACTAAACGATAAACAGCATATAATCCCGCAAACCCTTTAAAATCAACAAGTTGAGAAACAATATAAAACGATAGAAAACGGGTAGTTTTGAACTCATAACCCGGAGGTCGGGGGTTCAAGTCCCCCTCCCGCAACCAATTGACCTTGCTGACGCAAGGTCGTTTTATTACGTCGGGGACTTTCACCCCAAGGGGTTCCCCTGAAGGGACTAGGCGCTGCGCGCCGTCGCAAGTCCCCCTCCCGCAACCAAACGACCTTGCTGACGCAAGGCCGTTTTATTTACGGGATCCGGGAACACGATAAGCTGAAGAGTCTGATATTCTGATATAATGTTACATGGTAATACCTGACTGAAAGCGTGGTGATCGTATGAGAAAAACACTGAAAGATCCAAAAGGCCTAAGGAAGCTGTTCATAGAACAGGGAGTGGCGGGGCTTGACCTCGTCAGCATGGAGATCGGATATGACGGAAAGGCCTATTTTCTTTTTTCATCCGGCGTCCCCGCACGCATAGACGGGATGTTCGTAAACACCGTCGCGGATGCGGTCTATACGGCAGTGGTCATTACACCTTCGTGGGAGAGCGGAGCCATTGAGAAGGTGGAGAAGCTTGATCTCGGAAGGCATACGATGAACTTTCGCTTTATGCTTCCGGTTCCCGGCGGTTCATTGCTCCTTTTGGGATCGAGGTGTATGAATTCGGAGAAAAACGGACCGGAAAAGAATGCCGTGTTCACAGACAGAGAAGGGAAGGTCCTGCGAGCTTTCACCTTCGGAGACGGAATTGCCGACTGCATCGTCAGAAATGACGGGATCATTTTTACAAGTTACTTCGATGAAGGAGTATTCGGTAATTACGGATGGGATGAGCCGATAGGAAGCTGCGGAGTGTGCGCGTGGACGACGGACGGTGAGATCATCTGGCGTTCTGCGCGGTAACCGGAAACGGAAGATTCCTGATCATGAACGGCGGATACGATGACCCGGATTCATTCTATGTAAGCAGGATCAAAGGAGATCAGACAGAGGATACCGAACCTCTGGAATTCATAGATGAGGACGGAAGACCTGTTCAGGCGCCGTCAGTCGTATGGGGCTGCGGGAAAGCGCTTGTTCTGACCGAAAACGGAGATATCTGTTTTGCGGACTTTTCCAAAATGGAATGACTGCGGCGGACGGGCTCCTGACGGAGCCTTTTTCATTTCCGTCATTCAGTTATGGTATACTTAATAATCATTGCAGGTTAAACAGAACAAGAAGGTTTCCAATGGATATCACGAACATAAGAAGTCAGGAAAACAAATTTGAGCTGAAAGCGGCAGAAATCGACCGGATCACAGATGAACTCGCTGATGAACTGTCACATGAGCCTGTAGACCGCAAGGACGCCCTGCGCCTTAAACTGATCCTCGAAGAGACGATGCTGGACTACATGGACAGCTTCCCTGAAGGAACCATAGCGTCGCTCAGATTCTCCCGGTCACTCGGCGCATTCAGGGTATCCCTGAAGGTCGAGGGAGAGAGCATGGATCCTTTCGCACAGGATGATTCCTCCGTGACTTCGGTCATGGGATCGCTGCTGGCTAATTCAAATACGGTAGCTCAGTCATGGAAGTACCGTAGCGGCGCCAATCTGGTGACCTTTACCCTGATGAAAAAGCGCAGGATGAGTCTGATCGTTTCCATCCTCGCCGGACTTTTGTCAGGGGCAGCGGCAGGGGTCCTGATCAACGCCCTTATGCCGGCACTGGCGGGAGACATAGCTGCAAGGATCATCACACCGATCACCAATGCCTTTGTCGGACTGCTCTGCGTCATGGCGACACTGATGTGCTTCGCAGCCATTACTCTTGGTATCGTGCGTCTGGGAGATATCTCAACATTCAGTACTGTAGGCAAGAAGATGATCCGGAGCTTCCTGTCTGTAGCCTTTTTCGTAACGCTGCTGTGCACCGTGTTCATGGTCCCCGGGATACGGTTTGGGGATTCGGCAAAGATGTCGCTGGATTTCTTCGATTTCTTCGACATTCTGATCAGCTTCGTTCCGAACAATATCCTTACGCCTATACTGGAGTTCAATTCAGTACATATAATCATCATCGGCATAATGTTCGGCGTTGCGATGCTGCACATGGGGCAGAAAGCTGAACATCTCACAGAGATATTCGATGAGGTCAATATCGTGGCCATCCTTTCGAACTCATACCTGAACCGCTTTATCCCGGTCTATGTCGGGCTGATGGTATGCGGACAGATCCTGAGCGGGACATATTCGGTACTTTCCGGTTTTCTGAAGCTTTTCCTGATGGTGGTCATAGCAGACTTTGTGACACTTGCGGTCTATACCGCAGTTGTATGTATCCGCCTGAGGGTGGGGCCGCGGACCTATATCCATAAAATGCTGCCGTCATTCCTCATCGCACTTTCGAGCGCGAGTGTCGGTGCGGTCTTCATGCCTGCCATCGATGTCCTGATCGGGCCGCTTGGCGTGGACAGTGATTTTGCGCCTCTTTCCTACAACCTCGGGAGCATCCTGTTCCGTCCGGGTTACTGCATCGTATTTATCGCAAGCAGCCTGTTTACAGCAGGCATGTACGGGATAGAGGTGACATGGTCATGGGTAGCGGCGGCATTCCTGCTTTCCTTCATACTTTCGGTTGCTACGCCGCCGGTCATGGGAGGCACTACGGTCTGCTTCTCGATACTGTTCACACAGCTGGGACTTAACTCGCAGGCTCTGGCCATGATCATTTCGATCAACGCGTTCTTCGAATTCCTGACGGTCGCCGTCAATACTTACTGTCTGCAGAGCCAGATCGTTCTTCTGGGAAACACCGTCGGAGAAATCGATATCGAAAAACTCAGGAGCTGAAAACATTTATGAACGTTTACGACTTTGACGGAACTATATTTTACTCTGACTGCTCGATCGGCTTTGCGCTGTGGTGCATGAAGCGCCATCCAAAGCTGTGGTTCACGTGGTTTCCGAAGATCATGAGAGATCTTATCAGGCACAAGACAGGAAGGCTCCCCAACTATCGCCTTCAGCGCACCATGTTCAGCTATCTTACCCAGATAGACGATTTTGATGAGCAGATAGAGCGCTACTGGGATAAATATGAAAGCAGGATATCCGACTGGTATCTCGCGCAGAAAAAACCGGATGATCTCATCATAAGCGCTTCTCCTGACTGCATCATCGGACCGATAGCCGGAAGACTCGGCGTGAATTACATGGCGACAGAGTTCGACCGTGAATACGGGATATTCACGAACAACCTGATGTACGCAAAGGAAAAAGCAAGATATATCTTTGACCACGGATTCCCGAAAATCGATAATTTCTACTCCGACTCGCTCGCCGATACGCCGATGGCCCTGTGCGCCGAAAAAGCCTATCTGGTGACAGACAGCGCAACCACCGTGAACGACTGGCCTGATCTCAACGGGGAGACCATGGATAAGGTAAAAAAGAAGATAGATACAGGATGGAACATCCATCTGGAGGAATAAGTACGTGAGAAGGGGGCAGGGAACCCCTGATCCCGGTGACGGAGCAGACAGATGGAGAGACTTAAAAACTTATTGGCGGAAGGCCGGGGGCCTCTGGGAAGGCTGATCAGAGAATTGGTGATCCCCGGTGTCAGGATGTTCAATGAAAACAGGATCACAGTGTACTCGGGATATTCGACGCTGTTCATCGTTATTGCCATGATCCCGTTCATTGCGCTGATCATCTCGATCGTGAATCTTATCCCCGGGTATTCGGCAGAAGATGTCGCCGATATCCTGCTTAAGATACTTCCGGACATGGAGCCTATCAAGGTGCTCATAATAGCTCTTGTAGCAGAACTCAAGAAACAGTCCGGCGGACTGCTGCTCGCTTCTGTGGCGGCAGTGACCACTTTGTGGTCGGCAAGCAAAGGCGTTATGGCGATACAGAAGGGGCTGAACGAGCTGGACAACAGGACAGAAGACCGCGAAACAGCAACGGACCGCGAGCACGCGCTGCTTGAGAGCGGGATCGCTTATGTGAAAAGGAGCGCGAAGAGGCTTTCCTTCACCCTGATGCTGATAATACTGATCCCGGCGATAATGGTGCTCGAAATGATGAATGACTCGGATGCAGGCAGGATCGGTTCACTTCTCATCATCCTGCCTGAACTTCTGGTAGTGCTTTTGTTTTACGCAAAGCTGCCGGAAGAACGAAGAACGATAAAAAGCCAGTTTCCCGGAGCTCTGATCACCGTACTGTGCTGGATCGTGTTCACCCGTCTGTTTTCATTCTTCATCTCCAGATCATATCACTATTCCAATTTATACGGATCTCTGGCAGCTGTATTTCTGCTGCTTCTGTGGATAAGGTACATGGTGATGATACTTTTCGGCGGAGGCGTGGTGAACCGGGTGCTTGAGTCCGGAGAAAACGAAGGTATGACAAAGGATGTGATCTCTATCCATGAATGAACGCATAGACGTGATCGTGCCCGCTCACCGCGCGCACGAAACTCTCGGACGGACACTTGAGTCGCTGGCAGTGCAGAGCATTGCCGGCGATCTTGGTGTGACAGTCGTGGATGACGAATGTCCGGAAGGAGACTACCGTGATGTGACGGATCCGTTCCTTTCGCGCATGGATATCAGACTCATCCGTCTTCCGCATAATCTCGGCCCGGGCGGCGCCAGACAGGCAGGAATAGATGCCTCGGACGCCCCGTATTTTACCTGTATAGACGCCGATGACGCGTTTTCGACTCCTCGTTCGCTCGAACTCCTTCGAAGCGCCATGAACGAAAATGACGCCGTTCAGCGCTGCGGGGGATGCCTTGCCACGCTTGATGAGTCGGGAAAAGTACTAAGGACCGGCAGCGGAGGAGTGTCTATGGACGGCAAGCTCTTCAGGCGCTCGTTCGTCGAGCGCTACGGTATCCGATTCAACGGCACACGTGCAAATGAAGACTTCGGATACAATATGGCCGTCGATCTGCTGTGCGATAACGATGCAGAACAGACATGCACCATTCCCGAGACCATAGTCGATGTCTACAGCAACCCGAAAAGCATCACTGCTTTCGGAGACCGTCAGTTCGCTTGGGATCAGCGCCTTTGCGGGCTGGTAGACAACACCATCTGGGCCGTCGACCTGGCAAAGAGATACCGCCCGGAATCCGAAGCGGTGAGCGTACAGGTGCTGCGCATGCTTCTG
>CACYHM010000128.1 GCA_902774195.1 uncultured Eubacteriales bacterium | reverse complement strand
TCACCCTGCTGATGCGGCCCGTAAGCACATCCATATTCTCGATCAGAAGTACGAGGATCGCGATCGATCCTATCGCGGAATAGTACATATGTCACCTGTTCTGTCCTGCAAAAACTATGCACAGTAAGTTTACAATTACAGCGGCACATTATCAAGGACAGCGTCCTCACGGATCCTGTTTTTCAGCGCATTCCCTGACGGAATCGCTGACATAATATGCTCTCACCGTGTTCTCGACAATAAGGACGGATTCCTGATTGAAAAAAGCGCACAGATCCTTGGCGATCTCATTGATGATACTTCTGTCGATGTCGATCAAAGTGATCACCAGCGTCATCTCCCGGGTATATTCTCCGTCAGCGTGTACGTAACCGCCTTCTTCCACGCCGAAAGAGAAGGGAATCCCGTAGCTTCGGCATACATCCTTCAGGATCTTGATATACATTTCGGTCTCGAAGAGCTGCGTCTTTGTGACCGAATCATTCAGTCCAACGTATATCTTCGTACTTATCATCGTTATTCTTCCTTTCCAAAATAATAAGCCGAAGGGAATGCCCTTCCGGCTCATCATGCATCTCTATTCGCCCTTTTCGATGCTCACAGCAAGCGCGCCTTCATCCGTAAAGTATGAATCAAGGCCCATGCTTACAGCCGACTTTATATCCTCCTCGCTGTTGAGAGTCCAGGCGCCGAACTTCTTGCCGCTTTCGTGCACCGCGGCAAGGTTCTCTGCAGTCATGAGATCCCTGTTGACCGAGATAAGATCGACAGTATCACTTCTCTGCGCCTCTGCAAGATCCACCTCATTTTCGCTGAGGAATATCTTAGGCATGTCAGGAAACTCGTTTTCGACGATGTCAAGGGCGCCGAAGTAATAGCTGCTCACGCTCGTGACGTCAGCCACTCCGGCCTTCTTTACCGTTTCGACGAAAGGCATGATGTTGCGTTCGTTGGCGTACCTGATCTCGATAACGTAATTCACATCAGTTCCGTACTTTTCGAATACGTCGCTCAGCTTTACGATGCCATTGCCGCCTTTTGTCTTCACCTCGGCGATCTGTCCGTCTGACATTCCGGAAAGATATCCGTCAAGCCCCGTCATGTCACGGAGATAATCATCATACGCGACATACAGTGTGCCGTCCTTTGCGGCGACTACAGGCATCGAAAGGCAGACGCTCCCGCCTTCGACAGCGCTGTCGAAGGCCGCCATGGTGTATCTCTCTTCCGACGAAGATCCGCTGTTCGTGTAGATATGCGCAAGCTTGGCCTTCACATCCTCAGCGGGAGGGGCCTCTTCAGCCGGCTGTTCCGGCTCTATCACGACTTCTTCCGCAGGCTCGGGAGCAGCCTTGGCCTTCGATATCTTCACGATATACAGTGCCGCAGCTATGCAGAGCAGAAGCATTACCGCGATAGCGATCACTATGGCCGATGACTTGTTGCTTTTCTTTTCCATTTGACCTTCCTTTTCAGTCAGTTAAACAATGATCTTCCTTTTTGCCGGATCGGCTGCCTGCCTGTACAGGATGAACTTCTTTCCGATAGCCTGTACGAAATCCGCTCCGAGCTCCTTTGCGATCGCGTTTGCCGTCTCTTTCGGATCGAGCAGCGCTCCGTCCTGGAGCTGCACCTTCACGAGTTCGTGCGCCGCAAGATAATCATCTATCGCCCCGATCACCGAAGGAGTGATTTCCTCCTTTCCGATCATGACGGCAGGTTTTATATCCTGCGCTATCTTCTTGAGTTCGCTTCTCTGTTTTCCCGTTATCATGCGATATCTCCTTTTACAGCATTATGATCTCAGGTTTATGCCCCTCGGCCGGCAGGAAAGTGTTTATCAGCTGCTTTGTTTTGAATCTGAGATGCGAGGTGTTTGCGCCCGGGTTGCAGGCGAACCATTCCGCATCGGCTACAGCCTTGTCTATGACTACCTGCACCGCGCCCTCACTGTCGTTCAGGACTCCCATGACGGAAGCTTCTCCCGGCGTGAGTCCGATGACTCTCTCCATGTCTTCAGGAGAGGCGAACGATACTCTGGCCGTACGCATCATCGCTGCGAAGAGCTTCGAATCGAATCTCTTGTCAGCCGGAAGTATCACGAGATAAAACTCCGTCTTCTGCCTGTTGCAGACTACTATGGTCTTTCTGATCTCTGCGCCGAGTTTTTCGGATATCTCCACGCATTCCTCCATAGCCTCGACCTTATCGTTATCGACTCTCTCATATCTGATCCCGAGTCTGTCGAGCTCACTGTAGACTTTTGTCTCGAGCCCGCCGCGCTTATCTTCAGGCGCTGTTGTCATGATATCGCTGATATACACCCTGTCCCTCCTTCATTTTTAACTCAGATATTCAGACGGGGCATCATCAGAAGCGCCGATGAACATCTCCTTCACAGCTTCTCCAACCTCGAGCTCGGAAGCCACGACCATCATCCCCGGATACATCTCGATATCGTTCTCCGATGCCGCCTGTTCGAGCGCCCTCTGATATGCCGCCCGCGTCCTTTCGTCTATGCACGCCCAGAGCACGACCGCCAGGCCGCCGGGGTGAGAAGCGACGAAGTCCAGCACGGCGTGCACAGCGATGTACGCCGCTTCCTCGAGAGGATATGAGAATATGCCCGTCGAGACCGACGGGAAAGCGATCGTCCTGATCCCGCTGTCCACCGCAAGCTGCAGGGAATTCCTGTAGCACGATGCAAGCAGCTCCGCCTCTCTGTGGTCTCCGCCCTGCCAGACCGGCCCCACCGTATGTATTATTTTTTTGCACGGCATATCATAGGCGTCCGTGATCTTTGCGCCTCCGGTCTCGCAGCCGTTGAGAGTCCTGCATTCTCTGAGCAGCTCCGGTCCCGCCGCTCGGTGTATCGCGCCGTCGACTCCGCCGCCGCCCAGAAGCGTATTATTGGCAGCGTTGACTACCGCCTCCACGTACGCCATCTTAGTCAGGTCGTCCATGACGACTCCTATTCCCGTTTCTCCTGCCGAGTATATATTATTTATGATCATTTCCCGGAATGCCATACGTCCTCACGGAACACTGCGGATCCATGAGGGCGTTTTTCTTTTCATCATTCAGTAAAGCAGCTCTGATCAGTCCCATGAGAAGCTTTCGACCTTGTTCTTCTTGGCCTCTTCCAGAAACGTCTGGTACTCTTCGGTATCCGCGATCAGTTTGTTCTGTCTCAGAGCCTCCCTGACGAGCCCTACCTTGGCCGGGTCATACTTGTCCCCCATGCGCCACTGATAGGAGCGAGGGTATATCTCATCCTTGTCGAGCACAGAAGACCCGCCCAGGCACATCTGCTCGTACTCCTTATACAGAAGATCTACCGCGCGTTTCGGATCGGCATCATTCACAGCTTTTACCGCATCCGCATACTCAGGGTCCATCACGATAGTATACTCGATATCTTTTTCATTGCTCATCTGTATCACCTCCGCCACCGCAGCACAGCGGCTTTTTATGTTATCACTGTTTATTATACCCCATTTAGCAGGTGTTTTCAGATAGTCCTTAACAGACGTTTATCGTTGTCCGGCAAGAAGTCCCTCGACCTGCTCTCTGTTTCTGAGAGCAGCTCCGGACCCGACCGCCGTCGAGCATATGGCCCCGCACGCGTTCGCAAATTCAAGGGCCTCCCTGTCGCTTCTGCCGCGAAGTATCTCCGAGACAAATCCAGCAAGGGTGGCATCGACCACATCCACTTTGCATGCAGGGAGGTATCCTGACCAGCTCCTGCCGCCGAAGAAACAGCCTCTGCCTCCGAGTTTTATTATAACATTACGCACCCCGTATGAGAGCAGCACATCAGCCATCTTTTCGGGGTCGTCCTCTCCCGTGCACCATTTCGCTTCGTCCTCGTTCGGGCTTATGTAGTCCACCATCGGAAGAGAGTCCGCGATGTCTGCGAGAGTAAGCTTTCTGAAATTCGGGAGCTTGGTGTCCGCAAAGACGAGCTGACCGTTCGCTTTTGCCGCAGTCACGACGGACCTTATTACATCAGGATCGTTGAACGGCGCCCTGAACAGCGATCCGAGCACTACCGCACGGGCATCTGAGAAGCGCTCAGGGTACCTCTCCGGATGGAAGTTGTACCTGTGTGATCCGTTGGTGATCGATCTGCGGTTTCCGTCCGGCTCCATGAATATGGTCGTGACCGGAGTAGGATGGTCTTCAGACCTTACGATCCGGCTCGTGTCCACTCCCTGCGCAGCCAGGCGCGCGGCTATCATATCTCCCGCCATATCTTTGCCCAGGGTGCACAGTATAGCTGCGTTGCAGCCCAGCTTGACCGAGGCGACCGATCCGTTCACCGCTTCTCCTCCGATGCTGAGATATCCGCTCTCTGCCCTGTATCCGGCAGACGATACCGGTTCAGGGTCAAAGCCCCTGATCATCGAGTCCATTATTGCCGTTCCTATGAATACTATGTCTGTCAATTCTGTTCTCCGGTCTTCCGCTGTCCCTGCATCATGCGCTCCGCCTCGCGCGCCGTCCTGTACAGGTATCTTATTACATCCGCCGGGTATTCTCCCGCGGCAGTTTCGCCCGTCACCATTACCGAAGCGGCCCCGTCGAGGACGGCATTGAAGATATCGCTCACCTCCGCCCTGGTCGGCACCCTGCGGTGCGTCATGGAATCGAGCATCTGCGTAACGACCATGAAGTCCCGGCCTGCCTCCCGGCACGCTGCAGCGATCTTCTTCTGCACTGCCGGAAGCTCCCACAGGTCCATCGCGTTGCCCAGGTCTCCACGGGCTATGACGATCTCGTCGCAGCGAGGGATCAGCTCTTCGAGTTTTTCGACCCCGTCGAGGTTTTCTATCTTTGCAAGCAGGCGCACGTCCCGGCAGCCGGCCTCATCGAGCGCCGTTCTTACTTCGTCCAGGTCTTCTCTGCTCCTTACAAAGGGCTGCATCACGGCCGTCACGCCGAAGTCCTTCGCCCTTTTTATCTGTTCTCTGTCCCTGTCCGTCATGGCCGGTGCATCTATGTGATATCCGGGGACCGCTATGCTTTTTCTGCTTTCGAGCAGTCCGCCGCGGACGACTCTGAGAAATGTCCCGGTACGCCCGGCCTCGCGCTCCGTCACCAGAAGGATCTTTCCGTCGTCGAGCAGCAGCTCCTGTCCGCTGCCAAGCTCCTCAAGTCCCTTCGCCACGGAATCCGGAAGCGGCAGACCGGAGATACTGTACAGTTCCCCTTCAGAAATAAGCACAGGCTCATCCGTCACGCCGGTCCTGAGTTCAGGTCCCTGCATGTCTATCAGGAGCTCAGGCTCAGCTCCGGCTTCTTCTGCCGCAGCCCGGCACGCAGCTGTCAGCGCTGCCGCATCCTCAAGCGAAGTATGGGAAAGGTTCAGCCTCACGCCGTCCATTCCCTCTCTGAACATCTCTGTCAGCACTTCCCTGTCCCTGCACGCAGGTCCTATGGTCCCGTATATCTTAACCATCTGCAGCCGCTGCCTGATCCTTATCCGAGCAGTCCCATCACCGCATCGCCGTGATGTGTCTCATCGTTCATCACGGCCTCCGCATCAGGGAAGTCCGCGATGATCTTACTGTATTTGCCGGCCGCATCGTACTCGCCCTTGGCGATGACCGGATAGACCTTTTCTTTTCCGAGAGTCCTGTACATCAGCGGCACCAGGATCCCCTTTGCAGGATTAGGTCTGAGTGTCTGTCCGGTGTATCTGAAGAAAACATCCTCGTGTCTTGCTTCGTCCTTTGCGAGCCTCAGGAAGGCTTCCTTGTCCTTCGGGTCTTCTACCGTTTCTGCCAGCCTCCTGTACATGAATACCGCATCGGCCTCGCCCTGCTGCGCCGTCTTCAGCAGTTTCATCTGAGCAGGCGTCACTGTCTTCGGAGTTTCCGGTCCGGCGATGCCCGCCTCTTCGAGTATGATGTCCGCAAGGCGGCTGCCCGAAGTTACATAACTCATGTGGTCCTCGCCCTCGAGTATCCTCAGTTTCGCTCCCGGTACAGCATCAGCGATCGCCCTGGTCTCGGATTCCTTTATGACGTCTCTGCTTCCGGCGATGACCACCGTAGGTGTGCTTATGCCGGCAAGATCAGCTGCGGATATATGCGGCTCATTTGCCATCAGATACATCTTCGGGTCCTTCGTTACCGCGTATACCGCCTTGATGCCGGCCACGAGCCACGGAGCTACGCCCGCAGGCGTCATATTGCCGCTTCCCGCAAGCAGCAGACCTATCCTGTCCGTCTTCATGGCCGCGAGCAGACCGATGATGGCTCCGTCGCTGTGTCCGAAAAACACGACGTCCTTCAGATCGAGTTCATCCATGAATGCGACCATGTCATCCGCCATGTCCGTATAGTGCAGTTCATTTACTCTGGTGCTCAGGCCGTGGCCCCGCGAATCTGCGGCATATACGGTGAAGTGTTTTCTCAGCAGCCACATCGAGCCGCTGAAGATATTGTGATCTTCACTGTTGCCGTGCAGAAGTATGAGCGGACGGCCCGCGCCGGACTTCTCGTAATACATCTCTATGCCGTTTACACTGATCTTCATTCCCTGTCCTCCCTTCTCTTTCAAATACTTCTTTCAACGATGCAGCTCACCGCTTTCTCACCGTTATGTTCTATCTGGTATGCTCCGGCGCCATCCGCACTGCAGCGGTACACCTTAAGCATGTCTCCTTCGTGTGTCTGGGCCGCATACTGGACCTCTATAGCACTGACCGGGTGTCTGACCAGGTCTTCGACCCGGTACTGGTCCATGAAATAGCGCACGTAAGCGATATTGTTCGTATGATAGCAGTAGTCTATATCCGTCGGACGCACTCTTATCTCATCGATCAGCTCTTCGCGCACCGGCTTCAGCTTCGACCAGCTCATCCCGAACATCGGCTCTTCGGCAGGCGTTGTATCGCCGACGCCTACAGTACCGGATCTTCTGATCTTTCCGGTCTCAAGATCCACCGCGCACAGCTCGAGCCTCGATCTCAGGCATACAGCGCCGTCCGGCCTTTCCATGACGGTATCTATGAACAGCCTGATCTTCGAAAACGAAGAGATATAGCTCGTGATCCTGTATTCATCCATCCATCCCGGCGGTTCCGGCATCTCTATGCGGTTTCGAACGAAGACCCACATCCCGTTGTACTCGCGCATGCAGGTGACTCCGTCGATGTGCTGCACACCCATCAGTTCGGTGACCATGTCCTCCACTATGCGGAAGGCCCCTTCCACCGATAATTTTACGTCCGGTCCGCAATAGCTCGCCGGCAGTCTGTCTGTCTTTATCAGTCTCATCTCTGTTTTCCGTGAAGTATTACTGCAGTATTTCGTTTTATCCGATTATCGAGATCACCTGTTCAAGCAGCTCCGGCGCGTCAACGATCACAAGAGCGAGGTTCTCGCGGACGCGGGTGATGTCCGGATAAAAAATGTTCGGGTAAGGGTTTTCAGGATCCGGATACGGGATCCCCTTCAGATATCCTTCTCCGTCATATGAGAACGAAGAGTCCATCAGCATGACCACGTTGTTGTACTCCCTTCCGGCGACATGCCGGCATCCGTATGGCTCTCCGAGATCGGCATAAGGACCGCCGGGAGTTCCGTGCGGATCGATGAACATATACCCTTTGTCGAGGTAATAGCAGATCAGCTCGCGGGCTTCATCCGTACCGCCGGCATAATTGATCGATATATGCTCGTATTCGTAGTTCTTCTCGGTCCTGCTCCCGAGAAACCTGAGCTTCTGTATGAATGTCTGTATCTGCATGTTTACGCGGAGCCTTTCCGACAGCTCGTAGTCTCCGCTCAGATCGAAGCTCTCTATCTTTTCATCTATGCCGTTCTCCTTCTCAGCCTCCGTGAGAGCAGCCGCCGGATCCGTACAGAAGATGCAGGTCTGGCCGTAAATCCCCGCGGCATCGCAGATGACACCGAATACAGCGGGATCGATGCGGAGAGCTTCGTCCACGAGAACGTACTCATATCCGTCCAGCTGCTCCGGCGAATCGATATCTGAGATATAGACAAAATCCAGATTCT
>CACYHM010000127.1 GCA_902774195.1 uncultured Eubacteriales bacterium | reverse complement strand
AGGCTCGAAGAGCTTTCAGATCCCGTAGAGATAGAGCGCGGATGCAATATGATAATGAGCGGGGATTTTCAGGGAGGCAAAGAGGTGCTCGATGCCTACCGCGAAAGCAGCTACTCTGGCTGGTGGCCTCTGTGGTATTACCTCGGTACGGCGGAATCTGCCCTCGGACATGCTGAAAAGGCTGCCGAATGCTATAAGACGGTGCTTAAGCTGTCTCCGCGCAACACCGATGCCATGGAGGAACTCGCAGTCATATACGCCATGTCGGGCGATGAAGAAAACGCTTCAAAATACAGAAAAAAGATCGAGATCGTGAGGACAGGATACGGAGACCCCGGATCCGGAGGTAATTGATGGAAAAGTATCAGTTCGGTGAGGCAGAAGCAAAACTTATCGAAAACATGAGCGTACCGGTGGCCGTTTATCAGTTTATCGATAAACGTGTCGTTACCGTTGCGCTTTCAAGAGGCTTTTGTGAACTCTTCGGCTTCGATGACCGCGATGAGGCTTATCATCTGATGGATAATGACATGTACCGGGACGCGCATCCTGACGATGTTGCCAGGATATCGGAAACTGCGTACAGGTTTGCCACCGAGGGCGGGAACTATGAAACAGTCTACAGGAACAAGTCTCCGAAGGATAAGGAATACCACCTCATACATGCGCTCGGCCGCCACGAGTATACCGGGACCGGTGAAAGGCTCGCCGTCATCTGGTATACGGATGAAGGGGAATATGACGATACCGGACGCAAACAGGTCAGCGTCCTGAACCGGTCGCTCGGAGATGCTCTGCACAGGGAGAGCATGATACAGACAAGCAATTACGATTCGCTCACGGGTCTTCCGAATATGGCCATGTTCTTTGAGCTTTCTGAATCCGGAAGAGACGCGATACTGTCAAAGAACGGGGAACCGGCGATGGTCTTCCTTGATCTCAACGGCATGACCGAGTTCAACAACAGGTACGGATTTGCCGAAGGCGACAACTATCTCAGAGAGTTTGCCAGACTGCTGATGAAACACTTCGGAAGCGAATGCTGCGGCAGGTACGGCCAGGACCACTTTATCGCTTATGCTGACAACAACGGCCTCAGTGAAAAGCTTGAAGTGTTCTTCGAAGAACTCAAATCGATAAACGGAGGAAGGACCCTGACCGTCAAGGTCGGTATATTCCTCAAGATAACCGGACTTACGCTTGATGCATGCGTTGCGTGCGACAGGGCGAAAGCCGCCGCAGACAGCATCGAGGACCCTTCTGTGTCTGCATACAGGTATTTCGACGAAGAGATGCAGGCCGAGATAGACAGAAGGCAGTACATAATCGACAATCTTGACAGAGCACTGGAAGAGAAGTGGATAAAAGTCTGGTATCAGCCTATCATCAGAACAGCCAACGGAAGAGTCTGTGATGAGGAGGCTCTGTCCCGCTGGATAGACCCGGACAGGGGACTGCTGCCGCCGGATGCGTTCATTCCTGTTCTCGAAAAGGCGCATCTGATATATAAGCTGGATCTGTATGTCGTCGAAGAGATCCTGAAAAAGATCAGCAGAATCAAAGAAGAAGGTCTGTATGTAGTGCCGCAGTCTGTCAACCTTTCAAGGTATGACTTTGAGTCCTGCGATATCGTCGAAGAGATACGCAGCAGGGTCGATGCCGCGGGAGTCAGTCATGACAAGATCACCATAGAGATCACCGAAAGCGTCGTCGGCAGCGACTACGACTACATGAAGACTCAGGTCGAGCGATTTCATGAGCTCGGCTTCAATGTCTGGATGGATGATTTCGGCAGTGACTATTCCTCGCTGGATTACCTGATGAATATACCGTTTGACCTGATCAAGCTTGACAAGAAGTTCATGGATCAGTTCGGAAGCGGTGAGAAATCCAGGATCATACTTACGGAGCTTGTAAGGATGGCGCTCAGCCTCGGCATAGAGACAGTCTGCGAAGGAGTCGAACTCGAGGAGCAGGTCGAGTTCCTCAGAGAGATCGGTTGCACGAAACTGCAGGGATATTACTACTGCAAACCTGTCCCGGCAGACGACATACTGGAAAGATACAGAAACGGCACCCAGATCGGGTTTGAGAATCCCGATGAGGCCGAATACTATGAAACCATCGGAAGGATCAACCTGTATGATATCTCAGGCATAGGGCGTGATGATGCGGATCTTCAGGAGTACTTCGATACACTTCCTATGGCTGTCGTTGAATTCCACGGATCTTTCTACGATGTGATCAGAGAGAACAAGTCGTACAGAGAATTCAAGAGCAGAAACACACCGAAGAATCCGAATTCCTTCGTAAAGGCGCTGGGCCGCTGTGCTTCGACGGGAAGCGAAACGGTCACAGATGAAGAATTCAGCAACGGGATGATGGTCCATACGTACTTCAGGAACGTAGCCGTCAATCCCGTCACCGGAGTGTCAGCGATAACTGTAGTAATACTTGCGACCGAAAGTGTGAACAGACAGGCGCCGGGAACAACATCGGCAGCTGTCGCAAGAGCTCTTGCGGCCAACTACTTTGACCTGTATTACATCAATATCGATACCGAAGATTTCATCCAGTACAGAATGGATGACGATACAGGGGAGATCTCTGTCACCAGGTACGGCAACTGGTTTTTCGCAGAGGCGGTAAAGGACGCGTTAAAATACATCTACAAGCCTGACCAGAAGTATTTCATGAAGGTATTCACCAGAGAAAACGTTCTGAAGGCGCTGGATGAAAGCAATGTATTTACGCATACATACAGGATAATGACCGGGGAAGGCTCCGAAAAACTCGATGAGAGGGGCCGCCCGCTGTATGTCAGCATGAAGATCACGCGTATCGGCAAAGATGACTCTCACGTGATAATGGGAGTCAGCAATGTGGATACAGAGATGAGACACAAGGCCGAGCTCGAGAGGATAGAAAACGAGCGCAAGACCTATTCGAGGCTCACTGCGATCACCGGAGATTATCTGGTCTTCTATACTGTCGATCCTGAAACGGAAGACTATTACGAATACTTCGGAAGCGAAGAATACAAAAATTTCGGCCTGAGCAAGAGCGGCCACCATTTCTTCGAGACTTCGCGCAGGCAATCCGTAAGGACAGTCTATCAGAGAGACCTTGACATGGTCCTGAGCGAGTTCACGAAAGAGAATGTCCTTAACAGTATCAGGGACAACGGAGTTTTCTCGCTGCAGTACAGGCTGATGATCGGCGGCAAACCGAGGTATATCAATCTCAAGGCCGGCATGTCTGAAGAAGAGGACGGCGAGAAACTCATCGTAGGTATAAACGATGTCGACGCGAGAGTAAGGAGCGGCCGCGAATATACTCAGAGGATGGAGTCTCTTAAAATGCCTACTCCGGACAAGGATACAGATAAAGAGGCAGGCTTCCAGTACTTCGTTGACAGCGTCACAAAGCCTTGCGCGGTGCTGTCGGTAGAAAAGAGACCGGACGGCAGCTGCGGAGACATACACATCGTGAGGGCCAATAAAGCATATAAGGAGACTATGGGTCCGAATTACAGGGACGGCATGCTTTATCACGAGCTCGTACCGAAGGATATAAAATTCGAGGACTTCTGCTACAGGGCAGCGATCCTCGGTCAGAAGATGCATACATATGTCGAGACCAGGGCACTTGAAGCGTGGACCGACATGGAACTGATCCCTATGGCATCCGATGACGAGAATACAGGCTACTGCCAGTTCCTTTTCGAGTTTACGAGGGGTGCCGATGCAGAGCGCATGGCAGACGTATCGATACAGACGGCTGATACAGCAATAAAGGCGTGCATCAAACTCATGGGGGCAAAGGACTTCAAGGCTAGTGTCCGTTCCGTGCTCGAAGATGTGAGGGAGCTGGGCGATGCTCTTTGCTGCGAGATCCTGCTTGTTGACAACAAGGAAAGCAGGGTAGAGAAATACTGCAGCGCCATGAGATCTGACAATCCGTTTATGGATGTCGATATAGATGACGTGCTTACGTACGATATTGTCCGGACATGGGAAAGACAGCTGGATGACAGTAACTGCGTTATTGTCAAAAATGACCGCGATATCGAAAGTCTTTCCGTGAAGACGCCGGAATGGGCGCGGTCTCTGGGAGAAAACGGAATCTACAGCCTGATACTGCTGCCTCTTTATCAGAGCAAATCGGTATTCGGATATTTATACATGACCAACTTCAACACCGACAAGGTGGTCGAACTCAAGGAAGTCATGGAGCTCATCTCGTTTTTCCTCGGGACAGAGATATCCAATACGCTGCTGCATGAACGTATGAATCTCATGCTCAGAACGGATACTCTGACAGGCGCCAATAACCGTTACGCCATGCT